>NZ_JAJNAN010000053.1:0-19901 GCF_022227565.1 Ectothiorhodospira sp. 9100 | reverse complement strand
ACGTACCTTTCATCATTGGGGGTGTCTCCCCCGCCGTGATGCATGAGCGTTAACCGGGCACCGATTCCAGCAGCAGAGATCGCCCCGTCATCTGCCCCGGTTGCTCCAGCCCCATCAGTTGCAGCACTGTGGGGGCAATGGCGCTCAGTCCGGCGCCGGTGATCAGGCGCCAGTTTTCCTGATCGATGATCATGCAGGGCACCGGGTACATGCTGTGCTGCGTGTGCGGCTCGCCAGTCACCGGATCGACGAGTTCCTCACAGTTGCCATGGTCGGCAGTCACGATGGCCGAGTAACCCTGTTCAATGGCCGCGTCCAGTACCCGGCCGACCTGGGTATCCACGGCTTCCACAGCTGCCACCACGGCCTCATACACCGCTGTGTGGCCCACCATGTCGCCATTGGCGAAGTTCACCAGCACGAAATCATATTGGCCGCTTTCCAGGGCCTTGATGGTGGCATCGGCCACTTCCGGCGCGCTCATCTCCGGCTTGAGATCGTAGGTGGCCACCTGCGGCGAGGGGATCATCACATGGTCTTCGCCCTCGGCGGGCTCTTCCACGCCGCCGTTGAAGAAGAAGGTGACGTGGGCGTATTTCTCCGTCTCGGCGCAATGGAACTGCTTGAGCCCCTGGCGGCTGATGATCTGGGCCAGGGTGAGTTCCGGGCGCTCGGGCGGGAAGGCCACGGGCAGATCGAAGTGGGCGTCGTACAGGGTGAGACAGGTTACCTTGACCGGCTCGAAGTCCCCACGCTCGAAGTGCTCGAACACGCCCTGACTGAGGGCTGCGGTCAGTTGGCGCGGCCGGTCATTGCGGAAGTTGAAGAACACCACCGGGTCGCTGCCCTTGATGAGGCCCTGCTTCTGGATCACCCGGGGCTTGATGAACTCATCCGTCTCGCCAGCCTCGTGGGCGCTGCTCAGGGCAGCGCGGGCGCTGGAGGCCTTCACGCCCTTGCCATGCACCATGGCATCGAAGGCCAGTTGAATGCGATCCCAGCGCTTGTCGCGATCCATGGCGTAATAGCGACCGCTCACGGTGGCAATGCTCCCGCCCACCTCCTTGAGCAGGGCCTCGAGTTCCGGCAGGTAGTTAGGGGAGGCCTTGGGGGCCGTATCACGTCCATCGGTGATCATGTGCACCATGGGCTTGGCGCCATGCTGGGCACACAGGCGAATCAGGGCATGCAGATGTCGGGTATGGCTGTGCACGCCCCCGTCAGAGACCAGTCCCACCAGATGGAGCGGTCGCCCAGCGGATTTGGCGGCCCTGGCGGCTGCGACCAGGGCCTCGTTTTCCGCAAAACTGCCATCTTCGATGGCGTCGTCAATACGCACCAGATCCTGTCGGATGATGCTGCCACAGCCCAGGGTCAGATGCCCCACCTCGGAGTTGCCCATTTGCCCATCCGGCAGGCCCACGGCCCGACCGGCGGTTTCGATGACCGTATGGGCATGGTGGGCCAGAAAGTCATCCAGGCGCGGGGTATTGGCGTCATGGAAGGCATTGTTGAGTTTGCCGGGGTTCACCCCGACGCCATCCATGATGATCAGCAGGGTGGGACGGCGGGGGGTGTTCGGGGATGACTGCGACATTCAGGTGTCCTGTCGTTGACGATTGCGACGTTCCTCGGCCTCGGCACGGTCGAGTTCCTCATCCATGTCGGACCCAGAGAGGGGGCCATCGGTTTCATCGTCGGGATCCGTGCCATCGGCCTCGGCCTTCTTCTTGATCATGATCCGGGAGAGGATGATGCCAATCTCGAAAAGCAGCCACATGGGCAGAGCCAGCAGGGTCTGGGAAATGATGTCCGGTGGCGTGAGCACCATGCCGACGATGAACACACCCACGATCACGTAGGGACGCTTGGCCGCCAGTTGGCTGGGCGTCGTCAGTCCGGTGGCCACCAGCAGAATGGTGGCGATGGGCACCTCGAAGGCAATGCCGAAGGCCAGGAACAGCAGGATGACGAAATCCAGGTAACGGGAGATATCCGTCATCACCGAGACCCCTTCCGGGGCCGAGGCAGTGAAGAAGGCAAAGATCAGCGGGAAGACCACGAAATAGGCAAAGGCCATGCCCAGGTAGAACAGCAGGGTGCTGGAGACCAGCAGGGGCACCGCCAGGCGTTTTTCGTGTTTATAGAGTCCGGGAGCAATGAAGGCCCAAGCCTGATAAAGCAGGAAGGGCACCGAGATGACGATGGCCAGCATCAACACCAGCTTGAAGGGGATCAGGAAGGGCGCAGCCACCTCGATGGCGATCATGCTGGCCCCTTCCGGCAGGTGGGCCATCAGCGGCCCGGCCAGGTAGGTATAGATGGTGTTGGCGAACGGGAACAGGGCCAGGAACACCACCAGGATGGCCAGGATGCTGTGCAGCAGGCGCGTGCGCAGTTCAAACAGGTGGGACAGGAGGGTGCCCTCACCCTCATCGCCGGGTTGGGTGGATTCAGGCTTGTGATTCATCTTGGGACTTCGCCGGCTTGTCGGGATCGTTGCCACCGCGGGATGTCTTGCCCTCGGCCTTCGCCTGAGCCTTGATCTGATCGGCGGGCTTGGAGAAGTCCCCGTCGCCGTCTTCCTTGATCTCTTCTTCCATGGATTTGACCTTGCTCTGGGTCTTGTCCACTTCGCGGCGCAGGTCCTGCTCGGTGTCTTCCATCATGGTCTTGAGGCGATTGATTTCCTTTTCCTGATCCTGAAGCATCGCCTTGAGTTCGTCGGTGCGCAGTTCCTGTTCGATATCGGAGCGCACGCTGCTGACGAAGCGTTTGATCTTGCCCACCCAGCGACCGATCTCGCGGGCCAGCTTGGGCAGGCGTTCCGGCCCCACGACCAGAAGCGCCACCAGGGTGATGATGATCAGTTCCCAGAATCCGAAATCGAACATGCGCGCGCGTCAACCGACATTTGAGGATGGCCAGGGGTTGCCCCGTGGGGCCGCCAAGGATGGTTTCAGGCCTGGCGCTCGCCTTCCTTGGGCTTTTCCTCGGTGGCCTTGGAGTCGAACACACGACCGCCCTTGTCTTCCAGGGGCTTGCCTTCCTCGGACTCGCTGGTCTGGCTGGCGGTGGTGTCGCCTTCGGTCTCGCCGTCCTTCACCGACTGCCGGAAGTTTTTGATGGCACTACCCAGATCGCCACCCATATTGCGCAGTTTCTTGGTGCCGAACAGCAACACCACGATGACGAGAATGATGAGCAATTGCCAGATGCTGATGCCGCCGAAACCCATGTGTTGCCTCCTGATGTCTTTGAGGATGCCTGAATCCAGGTGCCTATGTGTCGGTTATACCAGAAATCACCCCTTCAGGTCGCCCACCCCGGGGGAGCGGCCCTGGCGGCTGGCCTTTTCCTCCAGGCCCGAGAGGCCGAAGCGGCGTTCCAGTTCGGCCAGCACCTGTTGCGGTCCCAGCCCCTGGTGGGCCAGCAGGACCAGGCTGTGGAACCACAGGTCGGCCATCTCGTAAACCAGTTGATCCGGCTCACCGTTCTTGGCGGCCACCACGGTTTCCGTGGCCTCCTCACCCACCTTTTTGAGGATGCTGTCCAGGCCCTTGGCATACAGGCTGGCCACGTAGGAGCTGGAGGCGTCGGCGCCCTTGCGCGACTCCAGCACCTGGGCCAGTTGCTCCAGCACGCGATCATCACTCATGGGACTTGCCTCCCCCGTAGATGGCGTCGGGATCCTTGAGCACCGGGTCCACGTCCACCCATTGGCCGTCCCGGTACTGGTTGAAGAAGCAGTGATGCCGGCCCGTGTGGCAGGCGATGCCGCCCTTCTGTTCCACCGTCAGCAGCAGGGCGTCGTAGTCGCAGTCCAGGCGGAGGTCATGCACCACCTGAACATGACCGGAACTCTCGCCCTTGTGCCACAGCCGGCCCCGGGAGCGGGACCAATAGATGGCCTCGCGCTTTTCCAGGGTCTGCGCCAGCGCCTGGCGATTCATCCAGGCCATCATGAGGATCTGGCCGGTGCCTTTCTCCTGGGCGATGACCGGAATCAGGCCCTGGTCGTTCCAGCGGATGATGTCTAGGGGATTCTGTGTCATGAGTCGTGAGCCATGGGGGCTGAAGGCCCCGGGTTACTGAATGTTCAAAGCCGGACTTCCACGCCCTGCGCCCGCATGAACTGCTTGGCCTCCTCCACCGTATGCTCGGCAAAATGGAAGATGCTGGCCGCCAGCACGGCGTCGGCGTGGCCTTCAGTGACGCCATCCACCAAGTGCTGCAGCTCACCCACGCCGCCGGAGGCGATCACTGGAACACTGACCGCGTCCGAGATGGCTCGCGTCAGAGGCAGGTCGAAGCCCTGGCGGGTGCCGTCGCGGTCCATGCTGGTCAGCAGGATCTCACCGGCACCGTTGGCCACCATGCGCTGGGCCCACTCGATGGCATCCAGGCCCGTGGGCTTGCGGCCGCCATGGGTGAAGATCTCCCAGCGCAGGGGCTCGCCCGGCGCGGAGACCTGTTTGGCATCGATGGCCACCACGATGCATTGGGAACCCACCTTGTCAGCGGCCTCACGCACGAAATCCGGGTTGAACACGGCCGCCGTGTTGATGGACACCTTGTCTGCACCGGCGTTGAGCAGCCGGCGGATGTCGTCCACCCGGCGGATGCCGCCACCCACGGTGAGGGGAATGAAGACCTCTTCGGCCACCTGCTCCACCACGTGGACAATGGTTTCGCGCTCGTCGGAACTGGCGGTGATATCCAGAAAGGTGATCTCGTCCGCGCCCTCGGCGTCGTAGCGGCGGGCCACTTCCACCGGGTCGCCGGCATCGCGGATGTCCACGAAGTTCACACCCTTGACCACCCGGCCGCTGTCCACGTCCAGGCAGGGGATGATGCGCTTGGCTAGCATCGGCTCGCGCCCTCCTCAGCCACCGGCATACTGGTCCACCAGGGCCTGGGCCTCGGAGAGCTTGACGCCGCCTTCGTACAGGGCACGCCCGACAATGACGCCGTCAATGCCCTCGTCGGCCACTTCACACAGGCGTCGGATGTCCTCAATGGAAGTCACCCCGCCGGAGGCGAAGACGGGCACATGCACGGAGCGGGCGAGGCTGACGGTGGAATCGATGTTCACGCCCTGCATCATGCCGTCACGGGAGATGTCGGTGAAGATGATGCCCGCCACGCCATCCTGCTCGAAGTGCTGAGCCATATCCTCCACATCGTGGTGGGAGAGCTTGGACCAGCCGTCGATGGCCACCTTGCCATTGCGGGCATCCAGACCCACGATGATGCGGCCGGGGAATTCCAGGCAGAGATCATTCACGAAGTGGGGCGCGCTGACTGCCTTGGTGCCAATGATCACCCACTGCACGCCGGCATCCAGGTAGACCTGGACGGTGTCGTCATCGCGGATGCCGCCACCCACCTGCACCGGAAGATCCGGAAAGCGGCTGACGATCTCGCTGATGATCTCGGCATTACGGGGTTTGCCCGAGATGGCTCCGTCCAGGTCCACCAGGTGCAGGCGCCGGGCGCCCTCGTCCACCCATCGGGCAGCCATTTCCACCGGGTTCTCCGAGAATACCGTGGAATCATCCATGCGCCCCTGGCGCAGGCGCACGCACTTGCCTTCTTTCAGGTCGATGGCCGGAATCACCAGCATGATCAAAATCCCCTGGGTTGGTCTTTAGACGCCGCCGGTCCAGTGCATGAAGTTCTTCAGCAGGGTCAGCCCCGGGGCGGCGCTCTTTTCCGGGTGACACTGGATGGCAAAGATATGGTCCTGGGCCACCGCCGATGCGAACGGCAGCCCGTACTGCGTGGTACCGGCCACCATCTGATAGCTGGAGGGCACCACGTGATAGCTGTGCACAAAATAGAATCGGCTGTCCTGTTCGATGCCGTCCCATAGGGGGTGGGCGCGGGTCTGGTGGACCTGGTTCCAGCCCATGTGCGGGATCTTGAGCCGCTGGCCCTGCGCGTCCACCTGATGATCCTCGAAACGGCGCACGCCACCGGCGATCAGCCCCAGGCAATCGGTTCCCCCGTTCTCATCGCTGCGATCCATGAGCACCTGCAAGCCCATGCAGATGCCGAGAAAGGGGCGCGTGGTGGCAACCTCGGTAAGCACCGGGATAAGGGCCCGATCCCGCAGGGCGGCCATGCAGTCCCGCGCCGCCCCCTGGCCGGGAAAGACCACTCGATCCGCCTCGAGGATGTCCTCGGCGCCTTCCATCAGGCGGACCCGTGTATCGGCCGGCGCCACGTGTTCCAGGGCCTTGACCACGGAACGCAGATTGCCCATGCCGTAATCGACCACCGCGACGAATTTCATGAGATCAGGATCTTCAGCAAGCTCTTGGGAAGGGTTACAGGCTGCCCTTGGTGGAAGGCGTCACGCCCTGCATGCGGGGATCCGGCTCGGCGGCCATGCGGATGGCCCGGCCAAAGGCCTTGAACAGGGTCTCGGCCACATGGTGGGCATTATGCCCCCGCAGGCTGTCCAGATGCAGGGTGACACGGGCGTGGTTCACAAAACCATGGAAAAACTCCTCGAACAGATCCACGTCGAAATCTCCGATACGGGCCCGCGGATACTCTACATGGTACGCCAGACCCGGGCGGCCGGAAAAATCCACCACCACCCGCGACAGGGCCTCGTCCAGCGGCACATAGGCATGACCATAGCGGCGGATGCCCTGCTTGTCCCCCAACGCCTCGGCGAAGGCCTGGCCCAGGGTGATGCCCACATCCTCCACCGTATGGTGGGCGTCGATGTGCAGATCCCCTTCCGCCTGGATGCTCAGATCCAGGCAACCGTGGCGAGCCACCTGGTCCAGCATATGATCCAGGAAAGGCACGCCGGTGGCGAACTCGCCACGGCCCTGACCGTCCAGGTTCAGGCGCACGTCGATGCGGGTTTCCAGGGTATCTCGCTTGATCTGAGCTGTGCGGGGGTTCATGGCTTTGAACAGACCGAATGGCAAATCGGCATCCTAACACAGCCAGTGGCAACACAGTGGGGAACAAATTCGCATCTTGCTTGTCATGGCCCCCCGCCTTCGGTAAGGTGCCAAAAAAGTGCAACATTGACTTCGGCTGTGTTCAGGCGGTCATTGCACCGCGGGAGTGGTTGAACCGACATGTCGGCCCCGAAGATTCTAGACCTTGGCAGTCTCAAGCAGGCCTGCAAGAGTTGCAGTCTGCACGACCTGTGCCTGCCGCTTGGGGTGGGAGATGAAGAACTCCAGATGCTGGAGCGAATCATCAACCGCCGCCGTCCCCTGCAACGCAAGGACCACCTCTACCGACCGGGTGACCGACTGCACTCCATCTATGCGGTGCGCTCCGGCACGGTGAAGACCTACACCCTCACCGACGACGGTCAAGAGCAGATCACCGGCTTTCATCTGCCCGGCGAGTTGCTGGGGCTGGATGCCATCAGTGACGGCGTGCATCCCTGCGCCGCCCGCGCCCTGGAAACCACCAGCATCTGCGAGATCCCCTTCGATCGCCTGGAGGAACTCTCCGTGCGCATCCCGGGATTGCAGCACCAGTTGTTCCGCATCATGAGCCGCGAGATCCAGACGGACGAGCAATTCATGATGCTGCTGGGCAAGAAGGCCTCCGACGCCCGCCTGGCGGCGTTCCTGCTGAGCCTGTCCACCCGTCTGGGCATGCGTGGCTTCTCTCGTACCGAATTCAACCTCACCATGTCCCGCAACGACATCGCCAACTATCTGGGCCTGGCGGTGGAGACCGTCAGCCGGCTGTTCACCCGGTTCCAGAATGCCGGACTGATCGAGGTGCACCGCAAGCTGATCACGATTTACAACCTGGATGGCCTGCAGGTGGTGGCCGGCGCCCAGCCGGTGGAGGAACCCCGGTGCTGCAAGGGTCAGTGCGAAGGAGATCAGCCCGAGGGGAATTGAGGGTTTCTCCTGAGCCAGAAAAGAGCCACAGAAAAGGGGACAGACCCCTTTTCTTCCCTTTTCTTCGAGGGTGACTACTGTTCCATCTGGAGCCCGTGCAGACGCAGGCGGGCGCGCAGGGTGTTGCGTGACATGCCCAGTTCCTCGGCCACGCGACTGCGATTACCGGCGAATGCCTCCAGCAGGGATTGCAACGTGAGCCCCTCAACCTCATCCAGCAGTTCTTTCACCCGGCCACCTGCGATGGCACGCTGGATCAGGGCCGTCAGCGCCGTTTCAGCGTGAGTGTCACCCCTGTTCGCGCCATCGGGAAAGGAAAAACCGTTGATGCTGCCCACCCGAGTGCGCACCGCAGCCTGATAGACCGCATTCTTCAGTTCCCTTACATTCCCAGGCCAGTGATAGGCTACCGCCGCCGCCTGGGCCGGCTCGGAGATATCGGTAATGCGCAGCCCCAGGTTCAGATTGACATCCGAGACAAAGGCTCGCAGCAGGGGGCGCACATCAGCAGGCCGCTCACGCAAGGGCGGAATGTGAATGGGTAGTTGCGACAGTCGATAATAAAGATCCTGTCGGAACCGACCCGCCTCCACATCCTGCTCCAGGTTCCGATTGGTGGCAGCAATAACGCGCACATCAGCAGCGCGGGGTTCGGAGTCGCCCAGACGATGGAACTGCCGGTCCTCCAGAAAACGCAACAGCTTGGCTTGAAAGGCCAGGGACATATCCCCGATTTCGTCCAGGAGCAGCGTGCCCCCATGAGCCGACTCGATCCTGCCCACACTATCAGTGACCGCGTTGGTATAGGCGCCTCGGGTGTACCCGAACAGTTCCGCCTCCAGCAATCCCTCGGGGATGGCCGTGCAATTGATGGCCACATAGGGCTGCCTGGCCCTGGATGAGTGACGATGGATGCAATAGGCCGAGACCTCCTTGCCCACCCCGGTCTCGCCGGTAAGCAGCACGTTTAGGTCATTGGAGGCGGCCACGCCCAGTTGCTTGTAAACACTGAGGATCTGAGCGGAGGTGCCCAGGATCGCCGGGCAGTCCTCGCGTAATACGTCGGTCTCGTCCCCATCAATGCAGCCTGCACGGGCCTCATCAATGGCCTTCATGAGTTGCTCGGGACACAGGGGATCGGTCAGCACATCCAGCGCACCCAGGCGGGTGGCAAGGATCACCTGTTCGGGCATCAGGCCCTCCCCCACCAGGAGGGTGGGCAGGTGGCCGCTGGATTCCAGGAAAGCTTCAAGCCGGGGCAGCCTGGGGGCGTCGACCCCGCTCTCGCGGACCAGGGCCACGGCAGCCTTTTCCATGCCGGCCATATCCTCCAGTGAGACATACTCAAACGCGAGGCCCTGGTCACGCAAACGCCGCTCCAGCTTCTTGCACTCATAGCCATGCCAACCGATCAGCATGACGTTGCCGGTCATGGTATCCATCGCTCTCCTCCTGGCCCTGCCATGTCTATTGAATGTCGCATGGCTCTTGGTGCGCCTTTGCCGCATAAGCATATCGACCGCGGCGATAAGGCATATTGATTATTATCAAAGATAATACTCGTATAACCAGCGAGGCCTTGGGGGCAAGCCCGGGATGAAAAGAAGCCCCCTTTCCCAGTCGGGAGAGGGGGCCCAGGAGACCCCGCAAAGGGGCTGGAGGATCGCCCGTATTATCGGGGGCGCACGTCATGCACCTGGCTGATGTCGGCTTCACCACCCGGGCCATGGCAGCTGACGCAGCCTTCCTGCATCGGGTCGGGGTTATCCAGGGTGGCCGTCACCGAGCCGCCGCGGGCCAGGATATGGGATTCCAGCCAGGCCTCGTCGGTGTGGCAGGAGGTGCACACCGAGGCGATGGGGCTGAACTTCTCATGCTGGTGGATGTTGGTCAGGGTGTTATCGGCACCGAACTGACCGGTTCCGGCGTTGGTGAAATTCGCATTATCCCAGTCGAAGGTGCGGATGCTGGAGCCGATCACGCCGGCCTGCAGGGGCAACTGATAGCTGTCGTCCACATGGCAGGTGCTGCAGTTGCCCACACTGCCCGGGAAGTGGGCCTCGCCTTCCCACGGACCCTGAGGATCCCAGGGCCCCGCCGGGGTATCACGGTCCAGGGGACCACCGAACACGACATCCCGGAGCTGAATCCCGTCACCGCCCATCTGGGCACGGTGAACATGATGGATCATGCGCTTGAAGTCCTTGGATTCCTCAAGCTTGCGGTCGTAGATCCCGAGATTGCCCAGGCGGCCGAAGGCGACGAATGGCTGGGTACCCGCCGAGATATCCGTATTGTTGGGGTTGTGGCAGAGCACGCATAGCTCAGGATTGTTGCGCCGGTTGGGACCATGCTTGGCAAAACGGAGGTGGCAGGATCGGCAGGTCTCCTCCACGTCCACCACCTGGCGTCGGGGCTCGGCCACGGCATTGCCGATGGAGAACTCGGTGGTGCGATGCAGGGCATTGACCAGCGGGGTGCGACCGTCATCCCAGATGCTGTCCACATCCCCCCGGGCCTCCAGGGGCACCACCTGTTGCTGGGCCGCGACGGTGCCCACACCATGCTCGGGCAGGTTGTCCAGGGCCTCGTCCGGCAGTTCATAGGTCAACTCGTAGTACCCATTGTCCGCCTCCAGAATCGTCAATCCCGAGCCATTGCCACCATTGGTCCAGCAAGTTGCGGAGCAACTGACATCTGTGGTCCGACCAGGCCAGCTGGGGTTGGTGGAATGAGTGTAATCCGCAGAAATGAGCCCGGAAGCATTCTGTTCCCGCCAGCCGATGACGAAGCCCAGTTGGAAACGGGCGTTGTCATCATGACGCAGGGTCGTGTTCCGGCCCTCGTCACGCACCCGCAGGCGGAAGCTGAGGGTGCCCGCCTCATGATCCAGGGTGGCCCCTTCGGAGCCGAACTGAATGGCGAGCTGATCCTGACGGATCGCGGCGCGGGTGAAGCTGAGGTGGGCACGGTTCATGCGGACGCGGTTCATGCCGTCCTGTCCAATGCCTCGCAGCCCGATATTGTCGACATCGCCAACAATGTCCTGGTTATGGCAGCCGCCGCATTCGTTGCCGGTGCTAAAGAGGCTCGCGCCGGTGGCGCTGGCGACAGTGCCATCCCCCGAGCGGCCCCACAGGTCCGTGTCGTCGTCGAACCCAGTGCGATGGCCCGTGCGCCAATCGCCTCTGGGGCCCGCGTCACTGGCGCCAAAGCGGGCCGCCAGCATGGCCGGAAGGGTCTCGTCGTCCTGGCTACGGTTCCAGCCAGACTCTGGGGTACCGGTAAAGCCAAAACCACCTGCGCTGTCCTCATACCAGAACACGTTGTCATGGCAGGAGGCACACACCTCCACAGTGCGGGCACCGCCCTCGTGCCAATTGTCCCCATCCGGGGTCACCACGGCCAGTTGCTGACGGGCGAGGCGATCCTCGCCACCGGCCAACAGGACCAACTCATCACGGGTATCCTGCCCCATGTGGCATTTCACGCAGTTGTCGATCCCATAAGAGGCCGTGCGGGGCAGCGGGTTACCGTCCGGGTCGAGCCCCTGATTGCTGTAGTTGCCCACGGGATCTACCCCGCCATCCTCATGCACTGCCTGAGGGAACCGCAGGTTGCTGAAATTGTTGTTGCGAATGAAATAAGGGACACCGGCACGCACACTGGGCAGGGTCTGGCCCCGGTGGAGCTTGTGAATCATCTGCTTGAAGTCGATGCTGCGACCACTGACCGGGTCCACGCTGCCGGGATTGTGGCAGGTGACACAGTAGTTGGGCTCCACCCGGTTGCCACCGTGCTTGGCCAGGGTGCTGTCGTGGCAGCTATTGCAACTCTCCAGGGAGATGATGTCGCGGGTGGCGTCCACCCCGTGCGTGGGGGGCTCACCGGTCTCCGGGATGAAATCGAACCAGGCATTGGTGGCAGGCAGGCCGCCGCCCAGCTGCATGCCGACACGGTGGGTCCAGTCGGGATTGTAATCCACCGTATAAGTCAGCGTTTCGCCAGAGCCTTCGATACGCACCCCCCTCGGGAGGGTGGTGCCGTCGGCCCAGGTGCAACGTACATCCCGCCCCAGGTCCGCGGAGAATACATGCTCATCGTGTGAGCCCTCTTCAACGCATCGCCACAGATCTTGCAAATTGTCACCACTGATAGTGCGTGACGCCTCATTCACGTTGAGGCTGTAGGTATAGCGATAATCTCCGTTGCCCAGGTTCTCCAGTTCACCGCTGTTCTCCACATTCCCCTGGATGGCATTGCCGAACATGGGCGCCCCATCGGGGTTATCCTCGGACACGACATGGGTCCAACCCGTGGGATTCACCTGCCTTTCCCGGGTGATGTAGTTGACCCAGTCATAGCCATTGCCATACCGGCTGCGCGGGGCCAGCTTGGCGAAGGTGAAACTGGCACTGGAGAGGTGGGTGATGGGGGCGCCGGTTTTATCCAGCAGCGTGAACTCCACCACCGGGTGCCCATCATCGATTTGGGCACTGGTGATGCTCAGACCAAGACCCGCCGCTGGCGCGGTGGCCACGGGCGTGGTGGTGCTGGGGGAATCCACCGAGCCGTCGAAGCCGCTGTCGCTTGGCAGACAGCCCGCCAGGCCCACGGCCAAGGTGGCGCATAGCAGGGTGACGAGGGCGCGCGGCACACGCCAGGTCACCGGTCGTGATCGGATGACATCATCGGTCATGGATGACATGCTCTCCCCCTCCGGGTCGTGATGGTCTTGCAGCCTGGGTTGCGGTCCATTCCCTGGGTGTTGTTGTTGGTTTGGCATGATGTCTGGCCCTGTGGTTGTCAGAACCGGTAGCGCAGGGCGCCGGCAATCAGGTGTGTGGTGTAATCGGGGCTGTCCTGGTCCAGGAGGACCAGGTTGCCGACGCCGGTGACCCCCACGCCGTCGATGCCCCAGTCCTTCTCCTGGTAGCGCTCCACCATGTAGCGGAGGCGGAAGTCCAGGTTTTCGCTCACCTTGTAATCCCCGTAGAGGCTGACCTGGGTCAGCCGGGACTCCAGGCTGGGATAGACACCGCCCCCGCCGCCCTCCACCAGGGTGCGCATCCGGCCAGAGGTTTCGATATGCAGCACCTCGGCGCCCACGGTGAACCGGTCGGGCCTGAGGTCGTACTCACCCCCCACGCCCAGGGTGACGGACTCATCGTCACGGTCCGAGCGCCAGTTCCGCGGAGCGGCAAACGCCAAGGCCTCTCGACCCGCCTGGCGGGCCTCGGTGTTCTCGTAGGCATAAAAGCCATAAGCCGTGATCCGATCGGTGGGCACCCAGGACAGGTCCAAGGCCCAGACCTGACGTTCGGCCTGTTGCAGGCCCAGTTCCGAGCGGGTGTAGTCGTCATCGATCCACTGCACCCGGGGCGTGACCTGAATACGGTCGGTGATGTGGAAGCTGGCATAGAGATTGGCGCTACGTCGGTCCCGATCGGCCAGGTAATACTGGCGCAGTTCCTCGGGGGCCGTTTGCCGCTCGTACTGGGAACCGCGCTGTTCGGCATGGCCCAGTTCCAGGTTGAGCGTGGTGCGGGGCAGGGCACGGCTGCGAATACCGATCCGGTAGGCGGTCTCGTCAGTCTGCTTGCGATCGGAGAAGGTGCGTTCGCGCTCGTCCCGGACCACTCCCAGGTTCAGATGGGTGCGGTCGTGCACCCGGTAGCTGGCATCCAGATGGTAGCGATCCTGGGTGTAGCTGACCGGGCGGGTGGACCGAATCAGGTTGTCGATCTCGTATTCGTAGACGTCGGTGCGATTGTCCCGGTCGTCATAGCGATAGCCGGCCCGCAGATTGAGCCGGGGATGGGGCCGGCCGCTGGCGCGCAGGTTGACCAGGGTGGTGTTGATGCGACCATCAAGCGAGGCGGGCAAACCGGCCACGTCTTCCACGAACCGCTCATCCTGGGTCATGTGCCCCAGGGCCAGATCGGCCCCCACGCGACCCGAGTTGCCGAAGCTGTAACCGAGGGTGCCGGTGACCTGGTGGAACTGGTTGTCCGGTTCCAGGCTCACGGCGCGGGCGTTGGCGCCGGCATCGGACCAGTCCAGGCGGGTGGCATCGGGCACATCCAGGCTGAGGCCATCGCGCTGCGAGAACACCGACAACTGATAACCAAGACGCCCCTGCACCTCGTCGCCATCGTAGGTAACGTCCGCCTCGAAGCGGGTGGTCTCGTAGTCCACCGGCACCGGTACCAGGGAAGACCGCCCCAGAGCCCAGGACAAGGGGTCGTTGCCCTCTTCGCGACTGATCGTGCCTCGGACGATCGTGCCGTCCTTGCGCTCGTGGTGCACGGCCGTGCTGGCCCGCCAGCGCGAATCCAGGTTGACCCGCCCGCCCACGCCGACCCCCTGTCGGGAGGTGCCCAGATCACGCTCACTCAGGAAGGCATCGGCGGTGGCGCGTCCGCCGTCGGGGGGCAGACTCAAACGACCGGAACCGCTCCCGAGATAGGGGGTACCCACATCCCGGTAGAGGGTGCTGGGGATCTCCCGGTAATAGAAAAAGCTGCTGTAGCGACCCCGGTCACCGGCATCCAGCCGCAGGCGGCGTGAGTCCAGACCCAGGTTGCGGCCCTCCAGCAGCCAGTAGCGGGCGCTTTCACTGTTGTAGGCGTCCTGACCCTGAAGCAGGAAGCTCAGATCCGAAAACCATCCCTCCTCGTTCACGCCGGTAAAGCGCCCCAGACGGAAGGAATCATTGTCCAGGTAGCCCAGACCGATGCGTACTTCACGCTTCACCGCATGTCCCGGGCCGGGTCGCTCGGTGATGGCGGTGGCGGCCTCCTGGGCGGCTTCGCGCACCGCGTCGTCCTCTTCGTCGGCCCAGGCCGGGGTGTGGGCCAGACCAAGGGCGCACAGGGCGGCGACCAGCACTGTCTTTCGTGGTGTGTTCATGGCGTGTTCTCCTCTCATACCCTCGTCTGCGCTCGCCCTTGCTCCGACCCTGGAGCGGTCACTCCTTGAGCCTGTAGCCGCGGGGATGGTTAGTGCCGTGGATCTGGCTGTGGCAATTGAGGCAGCTGCGCCCCTGCACCCGGAAGTCCATCTCGGCACCACTCAGGCCCACATCGGAATGGCTTCCCAGGTGGCATTGCTGGCATAGGCCAGGGGCGCGGGCATTGAGCAGGGGGCGATGGATGGAGCCGTGGGGGTCATGGCAGGTCACGCACGACTCACGGGCCGGGTTGTGCTCCCAGAGGAAGGGCCCACGTTTCTCGGCGTGGCAGTTGAAGCAGGTCTCGTTGATCGTGTGCCCCACCAGTTTTCTGGGGCCGGGAGTGCCATGGGGGTTATGGCAGTCGGTGCACTGCATGATCCCTTCCGGCACCGGGTGATGGGAGGGCTTACCAAAGTCCGAGCGACGATCCAGGTGGCAGCTCCCGCAGACCTCCATCTGGGTGTCGGCCTTGAGCAGTTTGGGCCGCTCGTTGTGCATGGCATGGCAGTTGACGCAGGCCAGGCCGGAGAACTCATGGGTGCTGCCCTTCCAGTGGCGACGCGCGCCTTCCTCGTGACAACCGAGGCAGGGCTGATTGAGGCGTTCGGGGGTTTCCTCTTCGATATTGAACAGGGTTTCCATGCCCGGGCCATGGCAGGCCACGCACATGCCCTGGGAAAAGGGCGTACGGTCATCGGCCGTGAAGGCATGCGGTGAATTGAAGATCCGCTGCACGTGTTCCTCGATCTGCGCCGTGCGGTCCACCACCACTTCGGGGATCTTGTCCACCCCGCGAATGGGACGCTCGGGATCAGCGTCCATCTCCCAGGCGATGGTCGCGTTCGCGGTCACCAACCCGATAGCGGCAACCATCAGAATCAGCCAGTGCCTCATTACGTCCCCCTGTGCTGACGGGTCCTTTGTTGTAGGTGCCCCCGACCGTGGTGTTGTGCTCGGGGGCGGATCAGCGGACGGACCCGTCTTCACAGAGGTATTCGCAGGACTTATGCCAAAACCATGAAAAAGATAATGGATTGATTAAGCGATGGTTTTTGTATGGCCTTTGAGGTGGGGCGCGAGCACAAATTGATCAGGCGCAAATGAAGGCGGTCAAAATTCCACCAAGGAAAGTAGGGGCATGGGGGAGCGCAAGGGTCGTTCACGAACGACCCGTACGGGGATGTCGGGGTATTGGATACAGGGGGAGTAAATCCAATCGCGTAGGGGTCGTTCGCGAACGACCCGTGGGGAACCGGGGATCACCTCTTCAGGGAAAAGGGGCCTGGGAAAAAGGGGTCGGGAAAAGGGGTCTGTCCCCTTTTCCGGGTCAGGCGGGTGGAACGTGCAACTGGAAGGTGACGGGTCCATCATTGGTGAGCGAGACGGCCATGTGGGCGCCGAACTGGCCTGTGGCGACGTGAGGCCAGGCGCTGCGGGCCTGGCTGACCAGCTCGTTGAATAACCGCTCGCCTTCCTCGGGTGGGGCAGCGGGTGTGAAGCTGGGCCGCATGCCCTTGCGGGTGTCCGCGGCCAGGGTGAATTGCGGTACAAGCAGCAGGCCGCCCTGGATGTCCCGCAGCGAGCGATTCATACGCCCCTCGGCGTCCTCGAACACCCGGTAACCGAGCAGGCGCTCCAGCAAACGTCTCGCCTGAGCGGGGGTGTCGCCCCGCTCCACACCCACCAGCACCAGCAGGCCGGCGTCGATGGCTCCCACCGTGTATCCCTCCACCGCCACGCTGGCGCGCGTGACCCGTTGCAGCAGGCCGATCATGCCAGGCGCTCCGCCAGGGCATCGGTGGCAGCCATCAGTTCACGGACAATGCCCGGTTCGCTGGCAGAGTGACCGGCATCGGGGATAATGTGCAGATCCGCCACGGGCCAGGCCTTGTGCAGGGCCCAGGCTTGATCCACGGGACAGACCACATCGTAGCGGCCATGCACGATGGAGCCCGGGATGTCGCCAAGGCGATCGGCATCACGGAGCAACTGCTCCGGCTCCAGAAAGCACCGGTGCTTGAAATAATGGCATTCCACCCGGGCCAGACTCAGGGCCACGTATGGGTCCTGAAAATGCGCCACCACCCCCGGATTGGTGGTCAAGGTGGCGGCACGCCCTTCCCACTGAGACCAGGTCTTGGCAACCGCCATGCGCGTCACCTCATCATCACTGGTCAGCCGACGGTAATAGGCCGCCACCATATCATCGCGCTCCGCCTCGGGGATGGGGGCTACATAATCTTCCCAGTAGTCCGGGAACAGGCGTCCGGCTCCGTCCTGGTAAAACCATTGAATATCCCGGGGCCGGCACAGAAAGATCCCCCTGAGGATCATGCCCAGCACCCGATGCGGATGCTGCTGGGCATAGGCCAGGGCGAGGGTGGAGCCCCAGGAGCCACCGAAGAGTACCCAGCGATCGATTCCCAGGTGTTCACGGATGCGCTCCATGTCATCGACCAGATCCCGGGTGGTGTTGCTGTCCAGGCTTGCGTGAGGGGTGGAGCGGCCGCAACCCCGCTGGTCGAACAGCACGATCCGATACCGCGCGGGATCGAAGAAGCGCCGGTGCCACACATCACAGCCGGCCCCCGGTCCGCCATGGAGGAAGATCACCGGTAGCCCGGAAGGGTTGCCACACTCCTCCAGATACAGGCGATGCGTGTTATCCACGCTCAGGTGCTGGGAGCCATGGGGGTGGATGCTGGGGTAAAGAAGATCACTGGGCATGGGTACTCACCGGTGGGGTGGGAATCTCGATCTGTATTTTAAGAGTAACGACGCGATGCATGTGTCGGAGAGTTCAAGGAATGGAGACGATCATGCCCAGGCCAGGCGGCGCTCGGGCCGCGCCCGGAGAGCAGGCATCGGGTTGGATGAGGGAGGCAAAACGGGGGGCTTTTCAGGCCGACGCTGCCGTGTAGGAAAATCCCTACAGAAAAAACCTGCAAAACCACGAAAAAGGGGCTTTTCGGGCGATGCCGACCCGACGCGCTGTGTGGGATCATATTCCCCATGGTGCAAGACGCGCCGGGCAACGGACCCTGGAGTGCCGGGATCAAGGATTGAGACCAGCCAGGCGTGGAACGAATCCACTCGGGAGGCAACGGAAGCCGATTCAATCACCTTAGGCCAGGACGGCATCACCCTCGTCAGGGATGACGAGGGTTTTTTTTGCCCGGACGATGTGGACATGCTCCCCGGGCTTGCCCGCCACCCTTCCAATGGTTATCGTCGGGCGGCCATGAACCAGCCCATACGCCCCTCTCGTTCCCTGATCCGTTGCACCGGTCGTGCCATCGGCGATTTTCGCATGATACGGGAAGGGGATCGACTGCTCCTGGGCCTATCGGGAGGCAAGGATTCGCTCACCCTTCTACATCTGTTGTTGTATTTCCAGGCCCGGGCACCGGTACGCTTTGAGCTGGGCGCGGTCACCATTGATCCTCAGACCGGGCTGACCGACAAGCGCGCACTGATACCCTACCTGGATCACCTGAAGGTCCCGTATCACTATGTGAGTGAGCCCATCCTGGAGCGGGCCGAGAAGCATCTGGACAACCACTCGTACTGCGCCTTCTGCTCACGCATGCGCCGGGGATTGATCTACCGTACCGCCCGGGAACAGGGTTACACCACCATCGCCCTGGGCCAGCACCTGGATGACCTGGCCGAAAGCTTCCTCATGAGCGCCTTCAACGGCGGCCGACTGAAGACCATGAAGGCCCATTATCGGGTCGAAGCCGGCGATCTGCGGGTGATCCGGCCGTTGGTTTATGCCCGGGAACGTCAGATTCAGGATTTTGCCCGCGCCGCCGCGCTGCCCATCCAGGAGGAAAACTGCCCCACCCGCTACGGCACGCCCACCCAGCGCCCGCGCATGAAGGCGCTACTGGCTGAAGAGGAGGCCGATAATCCGCACCTCTTCAAGAGCCTGGTCCGCACATTGATGCCGCTGATGTCTGCGGGCCTGGAGGATATCCCCCGGGAGGATGAAGCCGATGCCTCACCGGCCCTCACCGGCACCACGGAGACCCTCATGTCATGGAAGCCCTGATCCGGCTGGCCTTTGCCCTGCTGGCTCGCCTGCCGCTGAGGGTCAATCATGCCCTGGGGGCAGGCCTGGGCTGGCTTGCCTGGAGACTGCCCACCGAACTGCGACGGGTGTCGCTGATCAATCTGGCGCTGTGTTTTCCTGAGAAGGACGCTCACTGGCATCGGCGTGTGGCGCGGGCCAGCCTGATCGAAACGGGCAAGACCCTCACCGAGGCCCCCTGGCTTTGGCGGGCGGGCCCCCAAAAGATCAATGCATTGCGCCAAGCCGGCGAGGGAGAAGCGCATCTCGCCCAAGCGCTGGCATGGGGTCGTGGCGCCTTTTTCGTGTCGCCACACCTGGGTAGCTGGGAATATTCCGGATTGCAGGCCGCAAGCTTTGGCCCCATGACCAACCTCTACCGCCCACCCCG
Source organism: Ectothiorhodospira sp. 9100 (assembly GCF_022227565.1). NCBI lineage: Bacteria > Pseudomonadati > Pseudomonadota > Gammaproteobacteria > Chromatiales > Ectothiorhodospiraceae > Ectothiorhodospira > Ectothiorhodospira sp. 9100. The sequence continues at coordinate 588 of NZ_JAJNAN010000053.1, read as the reverse complement.
CCTGCTCGCCCTGGAGGCTCCCCTGCGGGAGGCCCGCCAGGCCACCGGGGCGCAACTGGTGCCCACTGACCGCCGTGGCATCCGCCTGATCAAGGAGGCGCTGTCCCGGGGTGAAATTGTTGGCATGCTGCCAGACCAAACCCCCAAGGGGGCTCAGGGGGTGTTTGCCCCCTTCTTTGGGCAACCGGCCATGACCATGACCCTGCTACCCAAACTGGCTGCCCATCGTCAGACACCCGTGGTGTTCGCCTTCGCCGAGCGTCTCCCACGGGGGCAGGGGTATCGGTATCAATGCATCCCGGCAACGGAGGCCCTGTACGACCCTGACCCACAAGTGGCGGCCACGGCGGTGAATCAGGCGCTTGAGGTGCTGATACGGCGATGCCCCGAGCAATATATGTGGGGTTACAAGCGCTTCAAGATCAGGCCCGCAGGGATGCCCGGGCGATATTGAGTCAATGATTGTCCAGCAGTTCCAGCGTGGACACCCGCAGGCAATCTCGACCGGCATCCTTGCTGGTATACATGGTGAGATCGGCCCGGGACAGCATGCCCTCCAGCACATCCCCCGGTGAAGGGTCTTGCCTC
>NZ_JAJNAN010000052.1:0-20028 GCF_022227565.1 Ectothiorhodospira sp. 9100 | reverse complement strand
CATGTGATCTCGCAGAGGCAGGTGGCGGTGTTGGGGGCTCAGTAGCCAGCCTCTTTCTGGTGACGGAAGGCCAGGATATACACTGCATCATCCGCCGACTCGTGGCGGTAAAGAGCCACATAGCCGGAACCCCCGAAGACGATCACCAACTCGCGAAGCTGGGGCATTTCCGGTAAGGGGCGGCCCACGTCCGGGGCCGTTTCCAGCAGCAGGAAGTGCCGTTCGATGGTCTGGCCAGCCCGCCTGGCCGCTTCCGTGTCCTTGGCGTTCAGGAATTGCCGGCATCGCTCCAGGCCTTTCGCTGCGCCCTCGGTGACGACTACTTGTGGCACTCAGGTACCCCGTTTTCGTCCTGGGTGCCCCAGGTGTCCAGCCAGCTTCGCACCTCCTGGCCGGTCAGGTGTCGACCGGTTTCCTTGTACGCCACCCATGAGGCCAAGGCCTCTTGCTTGAAGCTATCACGTGCCTCCTCGCGTTCAACGTACTCCCGGATAGCCTCCAGCATGATCCAGTGCGGTGAGCGCCGGCGTTGGCTGGCAAGCTGATGGACGCGGCTCTTGAGCATGTCGTCGATCTTGATGGATGTAGCCATGATGAATCTCTTATCGCCTAGTAATACCCGGTGATACCGTAGCGCAGGCATGTCGCTGAGTCCAATAGGACGTAAAAGGGGTCTGTCCCCGTTTTCAATCAATCACCACCTCTCGCCCCCGCCCCGCATAAAGCCCCCGCAAGGCATCCCCCAGGGCCTGCCGTGCCGCCGGCTCCCCGTGCACCAGGCGAATTCGCGATGGCCAGCGCTTCATCTGGCGCACAAAGCGCACCAGATCCCGCTGGTCGGCGTGTCCGGAATAGCCGCTCACGGTGCTCACTCCGGCGCGAATGGTGTAGCGCTCGCCGTCCAGCATCACCCAGCCGCCCCGGGGGCCATACTGCTGAATCTCCCGGCCCGGCGTGCCCGCCGCCTGATAACCTACAAACAGCACCTGGTGCTGCTCGCTGCCCAGCATGGCCTTGAGATAATTCACCACCCGCCCACCGGCCGCCATCCCGCTGGCGGCCAGTACCACGGCCGGACGCCCGGTACGGGCCAGATACGCCACGGTTTGCAGGTGTTCTTCGTGGCTGTCGACGGTATACAGGTTCTCGAACCCGAGTGGCCGCCGGCCGGCCTTGAGGCGCTTCTTGGCCTCGGCATTCCACCACGGCTTGAGCTGGCGATACACCTGGGTGAAACGCGCCGCCAACGGTGAATCCACGATGATCTCCAGGTCTGCCCACGGGGATCGACCCGAATGGATCAGATCTTCCAACTCATATAACAACTCCTGGGTGCGACCGATGCTGAAGGCGGGAATGATCACCGTGCCGTTGTTCTCCAGCGCCCGGGCGATGGCCTTACCCAGGGCCTGCTGGCGATTGACCCGGTTGCCATGGAGTCGATCCCCATAGGTGGACTCCAGGATCAGCCAGTCCGCATGGTGGGGCGAGCGGGGTGCCGGCAACAGCGGCGTGTGGGGCGCGCCAAGGTCACCGGAGAACACGATGCGCTGCTCCCGGCCCCGACGCTTATCCTGCCAGGCCACCTTCACATAGGCCGAACCCAGAATATGTCCGGCCCGCTCCAGCCGAACCCGCAGGGACAGGTCGGGTGTGTTCGCTACGGTATGCCACTGACCATAGGGCAGGGGCTGCAATTGCCCCTCCACCTGCTGAAGAAAGCGCTGAATGAGATCCGCATCCCGCGTAAAGCCCACCTTGAGGGCATCCTCGATCACCAGTGGCAGCAGTCGGGCGCTGGGCGGTGTACAGAGAATCGGCCCCCGATAACCGGCTGCCAGCAGATAGGGCAAGCGACCGATATGGTCGATGTGGACATGAGTGACCACCAGCGCCCGCACCGTGGTGATATCGAAATCCACCGACAACTGCCGGAAGGCATCGGCTGCGGCATCCTCCCCCTGAAAGAGCCCGCAGTCCACAAGCAGGGAATGCGCTTCGTCGGCCACCAGTTGATGGCAGCTGCCAGTCACGCCAGTGGCGCCACCGTGGTGGATGAGGGTGGGATGGTTGGGGGTGGGCATGGGGGCCTTCCTTGGGTGAGGGCTTCTATGGTTTCCGGGCTTGTGGTGGTTGGTTTTGGGTATTGTAACCTCCCGTGCGCTTGCTTGATCCGCTCGTCTTGAAACGTTGCAAAGTAAGCCTTTTGTCGATGCCCGATATGCTAGTCTCCAAAACATGAGTCATAGCGCCAGCTCCCCTTGGCGGGAGCTTCAGGGGTATTAAAACGATGGCGGTCAGATCTGCTCAGGTGAGTGTTAGTGGAGCCACTCCACAGTTCTCCATCCGTGCAAAGGGTTTCACCCTTGTCGAGCTGATGACCACGGTGGCTGTGCTCCTGATTACCATAACGGTAGCAGTGCCCTCATTTCGTAGCATTATCCAGAATACCCGCTCGACTGCCCTGGTCAATGAACTGAGCTCGGCAATGAACCTTGGGCGCAGTGAAGCTATCAAGCGGGGGCGGGAAGCCCGCGTCTGCCCTAGAAACAACGCTGGAAGTGCCTGCTCTGGAGATAACGACTGGACGGTTGGCTGGTTGGTGCAATCGGAAGGGAACGTGGTACGCGTATGGGACGCGCCACCTGCTGGTGCCGTCATTGTTGCTCCGGCAAATCCGGCTGACGGGATTATTCGCTTTAACGGATTGGGCGGAACCGAGGATGCAGGGGTTTGGGAATCTCGCTTCGTCGGATGCTCGGGGGAGCAATCTCGCCAGATGAATATAGGCGCCACAGGCCGTATCAGCGTTCGCCGTGTCGACTGTCCATGAGGAATACTGGATGAAACTCACACCTTTGCAGGGTGGCCGTGAGCGGGTCTCCGGGTTTGCGCTCATCGAGGTCCTTGTCTCTGCTGTAGTCTTGGGGATCGGCCTCTTGGGACTTGCGGCACTGCACACGCAGAGTATGCAGGCAAATCATAGTGCCTATCTGCGCTCCCAGGCGGTCAACTTCACTTACGATATTGCCGACAGAATGCGCGCAAATCGGTCAGCGGCCTTGAGTGGTGAATACAATATCGCCATTGACGCCACCCCAAGCGGTGGGACACTCGCTGGGGATGATCTCGTGGAGTGGAAAACAGCACTGGCAGTCAGTCTGCCCTCCGGGGACGGTAGCGTAGCCCGCGATGGGGATCTCTTTAGCATCACAGTGCAATGGGATGATTCACGAGGAGCCGATCCGGCCCAACAGTTTTTTATTGAGACCCAGATATGAACCGATCTCTTCAGAAGAGTTCGGGCCGTCAGGCCGGCGTTACCCTCGTGGAAATCATGATTTCGCTCGTCCTAGGTCTTTTGCTTCTAGGGGGCATTGTTCAGGTTTTTTTGGGCAGCAAACAGGTCAGTCGCACGCAAGAGGCTCTAACGGAGATTCAGGAGAATGGTCGTTATGCCCTCGAGATATTTTCACGGGATCTTCGTCTGACTGGCTTTAAGGGTGGCTGCCATTACGATGCAACCGTAAACAGTCTACTGAATCCCACAGGGATGGGCGGTAACTTTATTCTTTTTGACCTCAACGAAGGGGTCCGAGGATGGGATGGTATCGCCGGACCTGATGGCCCCGGCCCGGCTGGAGGCGACATGTTCGGCTATGTTGCTAACACGGATGCCATACTGATCAAACATGCGGCCATCAGAACGGATGCCATACCGGACGGCGGCACTGATCAGGACTCGGAGCAAGTTGATCTTATATCCGGAACGCGTAGTGGCATCCCGCGAGGAGCTATCGTGGTGGTCTCCGATGTTGATGCCTGTGACCAGTTTCAGAACAGTGTCGGTTCAGGCCAGGAACGCGTGGGACGTTCCGCATCGACCGGTTCAGCCCCGGGAAATCTCGACCCTACGACCAACGATTTCAGTAAGACTTATGATGATCGCTTGGTTATCTCCAGATTTCGCAGCGCAGTTTATTATGTAGGAGATGGCGCTTTCGCTGGACAGCCTTCGGCACTTCGACGCGTTATGTTCGACCTTGGGGCTGCGCAAGACGAGCAAATTGCTCAGGGGTTGGTCGACCTGCAGGTCATGTATGGGGTAGATACTAATGGGGACCGTGGTGCTGATCAGTACCTCTCTGCATCTGCGGTTGCGGATTGGGGTTCGGTGGCTGCGATCCGAGTGAATATGTTGTTTGCGAGCACTGAGAACAACGTCGTGCAAGCCCCCATGACCCTTGCTTTCAACGGCGGGATCTTCAATGCGCCCGATCGCAGGATGTATCAGGTATTTTCGACTACGGTCGGTGTACGTAATTCACTGCCCTGAGGACGAAAAAATGACTGAAGTAAATGCTCGAACGCGGCATGCACTGCACTCTCAACAGGGTGCAGTGCTCATCGTCAGCCTCATTTTCCTCGTGTTGTTGACGTTGGTCGGCCTTGCCAGTATGCAGGGTAGCACCATGCAGGAACGCATGGCGGGAAATATGTATGATCGAGCGATTGCATTCCAACGCGCAGAGATTGCCCTTCGTGCAGGTGAAAACTCATTAAGTAATCCTATCGAACGCGCCAGCGCGGTTGGCCATGATCGATTGGACCCGCCGCTGATCTGGGACGGCACCTCTTCGCATGGCGACGTCGCCGATGGTGCTGGGGGCTTCTATATAGAACCACCCACCGAACTGCGCCACCCCGGGGGCATGGATCTCACCGCGAACGAGTGTCGGCTACTGTTTCCCGTGTTTGCTTTTGCCACGGGTGGTACGGATGCCGCCGCAGTACTTATCCGGTCAGTGTTCGATTCCCCACTAGCAGGGTCGGTTGTGTGTGCGCAGCCATGAGCGATATTTGCTCACAGTATTACTGTCTCCGTACTGCCGCAGATCATTTGTTCGTGGCTTTTTGCTGTTCAAATGACGCCGCATTCGGATTGGTTCGTTAAGGAGAACAGTCATGTTTGATCCTCAACACACCATGCTCAGCTTTCATATTCTAAAGTATTCGTTGCTGAGTTTTTTGCTTGTTATCTTCGCGGGCGGGGCCAGTCCGGTGCAGGCGGGTACTGTGATCGCGGATACCCCGTTATTCTTGGTTCCAGAAGTAAAGCCAGCCCTTGTTCTCGCAGTAGATAACTCAGGGTCCATGGACTCTGAAATATTGGCGCGTACCAATGATGGTGCCATGTGGTGGAATACGAATAGAAATTCCTTTACTGGCTTGGATGTAAATGATCAGGTTGAACCGGGCAGGCTCAATTTTAATCGTGCAGGTGGGGCAAGTAGTACTTGGAAAAAATTCGTTTATCTATTTCCAAATGGTACCGGTTTAACTAGTGGTCGTCGGGCTTACGGTGATAGTAGTAATGATCATTTCGCAGTTCCACCAATTGGTTCTTTTGCGTATGCGCGCTCACCAAATCATAATGCCTCTTATTTTAACCCCAATAATACCTACGAGCCTTGGCCAAGTCTGGGTAATTATACTTTTCTAGATTCCAGTCCCTCGGAAGCAGCGACAGATCCTACGCGAGGCAGTGAAACCTTCGATCTGACCAGGACCCAAGAGCAGCATGGTAACAATTATGTGTTCAAGATGTACGAAGGGATGACCATCCCAGCGGGCACCCGTTACCGCGATTGGAATGCTAACCAATGGATCGAGGCGGCCAATGACGTTACCGTCGACCAAGGTCGGAATGTGGCGATTTCGTTTTTTCCTGCGACTTTCTTTTTGCCTGTGGATCAACCCTTGCCTGATGATTTTGGTTATTTGCCGGATAAAGGAAATGTCGATGGTGACTTGGGACAGGATGCAGTTGTGGATGGCAGTGCCCCTGATGGAGGGCAGATGGTTCGCTATGAGATCAAGCCTGAAAATTTTGTCGATAATGCAAGCTATGATGCCGCCATACAGAATTTCGCCAACTGGTTCACTTACTATCGTAAGCGTCACATAGCAACGCGTGGAGCGATTGGCGAAGCCTTCGAGGATATTGACAATCTTCGGGTTGGAGCTTACCTCATAAACAATAGGCCGAACCCTGCTACCAATCTCCTGATCAGGGATCTTTCCGTGGGGACGGACCGAGCAGAATTCTTCGCCGAGATCTATCATGATTTCATTGGAACAGGAGGCACGCCAAATCGGGAAGCAGTTAACCACATGCGCACTCAATTTGCGCGAACAGATACCAATGCGCCAGTTCAGCTCGAATGCCAGATGAACTTCGGCCTTTTGTTTACGGATGGGTACGCGAACACTTGGACTGGTGCGGGAGTCAACAATAAGGACGGTAACATGGGGGATCCCTTTGCGGACACGGTGTCCAATACCATGGCCGATATCGCAATGGCGCTTTACTTGGATAACCCTCGCCCTGATTTACCGGAAGGACGAGTGCCCGTCCCCGTCGGCTGCAGTGCCGCAGACCCGCACCCCAGCTTGGACTGTAACACTGATCTACATGTCAATCTGTTTGGCTTAACAATGGGCTCACTTGGCACCATCTTCAAGGTAGACGAAGAAGCGACTAACGATCCATTTTCCCATACACCAAACTGGCCTACGAGCTTCACCAACCGGAATCCGGTGCATGTGGATGACCTGTGGCATGCTACGATCAATAGCCGAGGATTGCTGGTGGATGTAGAAGTGCCTTCCGAACTAGGGGAGCGTTTCGCCGAGATTTTGAATGCTATTGCGGCACGTATTGAGTCTAGTGCCACTTCCGCCGCAGCCAGCTCGGCTGTACTTCAAACGGATACCCTACTGTACACTGCGGGATTTCGCAGCAGTGATTGGTCAGGAGCGCTCACAGCCCGCGAGGTGAGGTCCGATGGTACATTAAGTGACCTGAGTTGTTTGACATGCTGGGATGCGGAGGAAAAGCTTGCGACCCGAACCGCACCGAGAAAAATTTTCACGCGGCAGGCGGATGGTAGCGGTACGGGTTCAGGTGTCGCGCTGGCTTGGGACGACCTGCACGCGAGCCAGCAAGCAGCGATGGATCAGAATCTTAGCAATGTGGATGATGGCCGGGGTGCCGACCGTTTGAACTGGCTTATAGGCAACGAGGTCGCTGGGATGCGGAGCCGGTCGGAAACCGGAACAATCCGGCTTCTCGGCGATATTGTGCACTCGGATCCGCAGTTCAAGAACGATGTACTTTATCTTGGGGCAAATGACGGCATGCTGCACGCTTTCGACAGCATCACCGGGGAAGAACTATTTGCGTACATCCCGAGTGAGTTGCTACGAGCAGAATCAGGGCAAACCCATGCCCCGATCAATCGGCTTATGGATCCAGATTACAATCACCGTTATTTCGTTGATGGAACGCCGGCATTAGCAGATGTTTCGATTGCTGGTAGTCCTCGCACGGTGTTGGTTGGAACCATGGGGGCTGGCGGCCGTACTGTCTTCGCGCTGGATGTCACGAATCCGGAAAGCTTCTCAGCCAGTAATATTCTTTGGGAATTCAGTCATCCAGAGCTTGGTTACCGAGCAAGCAGGCCTGCCATAGTCCGTTTGAGTGACGACACTTGGGCGGCAGTGTTTGGGAATGGTTACGACAGTTCCATGCAGCGTGCGCAGTTGTTCGTTGTCAACCTTGAAACCGGCGCACTGATCCAAACCATTGACACTGAGATCGGAAGTGCATCAGCCCCGAATGGATTAGCTGAGCCCTTCGTTACGGATTGGCCGGATCGAGATCTTCGTGCAAATCGCGCCTACGCTGGAGATCTTGAGGGCAATCTCTGGGTGTTCGACTTGTCCAGTACTAATCCTAGTGATTGGGCCGAGCCGTCCCGTCGGCGGGTGCTGATTCAGGCAACGGACGGCACGAAACCACAGCCAATCACTTCCCGCCCACACGGTGCGCGTATCGTGGATGACCCTGGGCGGGCGATGATTGTGTTCGGTACTGGGAGTTATTTCCGTGGGGGAGATAACGGCGATAACCAAGTTCAGAGTTTATACGGAGTCTTCGATGAAGAACCGCCCCCAAGTCTGGCAGCAGACCGGGCTAATGACTTGCTTCAGCAGGAAATAGTGTCCCAAACCACTGATAATGGCAAAACGGTCCGTGTGCTATCGGATAATCCTATTAATCCAACAACTCACAGAGGCTGGTATATAGACCTCGACATGGAGGCAGGCGAGCGGGTGATTACTGGACCCCGCGTAATTGGTAGGTCTCCCCAGCGCGCCCGTTTCTCAACCCTGGTGCCCGATGAGGATCCATGTGGCTCAGGTCGTCGTGGTTTTTTCCTGGATTTCAATATCCTGACCGGTGGCCGGACCTTAGAGTCCGTTATCGACCTTGATGGAGATGAGGTGATCGATAATGATGACAGGGTTAGTGGAGAGGTGGTCAGCGGCATTGAGTTTGGGCAAGGTGAACGGATCATTACTATCGATCTTCCACCAAATCCCGCCAGTGCTGTGCCTGGCGAAGTCGATCAGTTCGCTATCACAGGTGAAGGCGATATTGCAGGCGTGGCGGGTGATGACTGGGTCACCGGAAGACAGTTCTGGCAGCAATTACGCTAGTAAGTCCAATGTTTAACTAGGCGAGTTGCCAAGAGTTTCAGAGTGACTGTGGACTTCAGGTCGGAACTACAAGTGGCGGCCCACCCATCTAGCGGTCAAGAAATATTATATAAGGTAAGCGATTGTGTTTATTATCAGACAAAGTGGGCAGCAAGGCTTTTCATTGATCGAATTGATGATTACGGTGGCCATCATAGGTATACTTGCCTCGATTGCCTATCCTTCCTATACGCGCTATGTGGAGCGTACACAGATCTCGGACGGTAGGGTCGCATTACTGCAGGCGGCGCAAGCGATGGAGAGATGTTATACGGCGGCGATGAGTTATGCTGGATGTACTATCACGGCCTCGTCTCCAGAGGGTTTTTATAAGTTGGCTTTTGCGGAGAATGAGCCGACTGCCACTACATTTGTCATAGAAGCGGAAGGCCAGGATGGCAGGGTGAAGTCCTCCAGCGCCGACTGTCATGAAATGACCATCGATCACAGAGGGGTGCGTGGTCCGGACGCTTGTTGGTGATTGTCTAACGGGCTCGAAACTCGATCCGGATCATAGGCACGGAAATGCGACTGCCTGCACCCAATCGCAAACAACGGACAGGCTGACTATTCCCCCGTCCGCAGCGATGCTGATGTGATGACCCGTTGCCAGGCTTGAGCCACTGCGCGCAAGACCATCCGAGCCCAAGGTTAGCGTGTCTGCGTTAAGGTCTGAGGAGACCGTGATCCGCCCTCCAAGGGTATCTACTTCACCAAGACGTGCCAACTCGGCCTCGACCGCCTGGGTGATCAGGTCGCGGGCACCCTGGTGCAGCGGATCTGTGGCCTGCGGTTCTGGTTGTGAAACAGCTTGAAGGGTAGACTTGGTCATGGCGTATCCGCTTTTGTTGATTGAGATCTTGGTTGTGATCAATCAACAGGATACGCCACCCTTCCTTCCCCCCCCCCCCCCATACACCAGATCTGACTTTAACTCAACCTAACGATATACTCAACTTATTCGAAATAAACGTTATAGGGGGAGTCAGGTAAGTTATCGTCGTCTTCTTCTCTAGGCAGGAAGAACGTGCGGGAGCTTTGGATCTCGGTACTTTGAACCTGGGCGGTAGCCACAACCTGCGCCTCAATAACGTTGGCGCGGTCTTTCAGATACGTCAGATTGAAAGTGGCCAAGCCATTCTCATCGGTGGTGACTGTTGCCGGCACTGAACCCCCTGCTGTGGATTCTGGAATTAATTTGCAGCCGAGTTCAAAGGCTTGTGTAGAATTGATCACAATCGATGCGGGTTCCGAGCCAGTTGAGGGTTCGCAAAGTTGTCGAACAGTGGCTAGGTCACGTTCGGGTTGATCGCGATTCGTGGTGGACCAGAGATCGCCGAGATCGCGCGTAACGTTACGGTTGACGTCTTCATTTGGGATAACGTCAAGGGGATCCAGGCTGCCCTCATCGGTCCGAAAGCCCGTGCGATAGCGCGTAGGCCACACCCGCAAGGAGATGGTGACGTTGCTCAGCGCACCTCCATTCACATCGGTGGCAATGACGGAGATCGGAAGTTGATACGCCGTATTATCATTGGTAGTGCCAATCACGTTGGCCAGACCGATGCTGATGGAGCCGGGTTTGTCGGTGATGGTCACTTGGGCGTTGTCGCACAACTCGATGGAGGCAATACACGCCCTTACGGTAACGCCACTTGCCGACGACGGGGTTCCACCGGCGACGAATTGTGTGCTGGTGGTGCCCTCCTCTCCGGTGAAGGAGGCAGGCGCCGAGAGGGAAGTACCCAGGCTGTCACCCACGATGGTGAAGCTCACAAGCTCGTTAGGAATGGGTAGGTTGTTGCCATCGCCCGCTCCCTCGCGAGTCAGGGTAGCGGTGAGTGTAGCGTGGTTGTCGTCACCGACGCTCAGGGTGGCGGGAGTGGCTTGGAGAGAGATGTTCGTTTTCTCGGCGTCCAGATCAGAATCATCGAAGACGAGGAAGCTGGTTGTGTCACGCTCGTTGCTGCCAGACTTGGTGGCGGACAGGGTGACTCGGCCTGTCTGGAATCCAGTGAGTACAACACCATTTTCTGCGTCGCCTGTCGTCACGGTGGTGGTGGACTGCCCGTTGGCAAACGTGCCCGACGTGGTAGCAAGCAGGACGTTGCCGCTAAAGTCCGGTGTCTCCACGCGAGCAGTCAAGGAATCTCCGAGTTTTATGAGTGTGTCTGGATTGGGTTCCAGGAAACGAATTCCGGAAAACACGCCCTCCACCGGTATATCGCGGGTAAGGCCTAGCCCGGAAAGACGGACCAGACCCTTGCCTGGTTCGGATATTTGGATACTGAATTCAGCTTCCCCATTGACGTCGGTAGTCACCGAAGTGGGGCACCCCCCCGGTCTGCTTGTGATCTGATTGTCCTGTACCACTTCGACAAAGTTGGGCACTTCGACGCAGATGGGCTGGTTATTGGCCGGATTTGTGCCGGAGAGGGCGGTGACAAAAATAGTCTCTGTCTCATCCTGGTTGATGGAGACTTCCGTCGGAGAGGTCTCGATGGTAGGCCCAACAAATGTGAAACCCAATGTACTACTGATGTCTCGACCGTCGACAGTGGCGGTCACTAATGCATTACCGGCTCGAATGGTCTGGCCGCTACCCAGTCGAGCAGTGAGTTCTCCCGACTCATTGGTCTCGAACCCATCCACGATCAGGTTATAGCCCTCGGAACTGCCGGAACCATCCGGGTCGATGCTCATCGTCACAGGGACGCCAGCAACACCACGATTGCCCGAGTCTTTGACAAGCACTTGGATGTTGGCGACATCCGATCCATCTGCATTGATCTCAATTTTGTCGGCAAATGTTTGAATGCTGGCTGCTGATTGTACAGCTTCAGTGGTCTCTTCATCCTCTCCCGAATCGGATCCATTGTCATCATCGCCGCCGGTGTCAAATCCGTCGTCGTCACCACCTCCGCAGGCGCTAACCGCCAAGATGAAGGTCAGTGAGATAAGCCCAAATAAAAGTCTGTGTATCAACGAAAGTTCTTTCATGTTTTTTAGCCCTTTCATCAGGGGGCGTCCTTCTATGGATTGTGTGGCCTGGCTGCTTCCAAGGGATAGCCTTTGTTCATCGGTACGGGTCTTACTCATCCACCACCGCCTCTTCCACAATCTTGGGCGTTACAAACACCAGCAGTTCGGCCTTGGTTTCTTCGCGTGAGCGTTGCTTGAACAGGTTGCCGAGGATGGGCAGGTCACCCAGGAAAGGGGTCTTTGTCAACTGCTCCAAGGTGCTGATCTCGTAGATACCCCCCAGCACCACGGTTTCGCCGTTGCGCACGAACACCTGGGTTTGCACCTCGCGGGTTTCGATGGAGGGGGTGCCAAGCACTTCCCGGGAGCCGGGATTGTCGCGGTTGACCTTGATGTTCAGGATGATGTTGCCGTTGGGTGTGATCTGCGGGGTGACTTCCGTGGAGAGTACGGCATCCACAAACTGCACGCTGGTGGCGCCGGAGGCGGTGGCTTCCTGGTAGGGGATGCTTTCACCCTGCTTGATGATGGCGGTCTGGCCATTGGCGGTGATCACCCGTGGCGTGGAGATGATTTCGCCCCGGCCTTCCACCTGGAGGGCGGTGAGTTCCAGGTCCAGCAGTACATCGGGACGCAGGATGGATACGCCAATACTGCCGGCACCGGAGTCGGTCACCGGGAGGTTGACGTTAAGGCGATCGGTGATGTCGGGGATGTTCCCGGCGAGGGCATCGGCAGCGCCGGAGAGGTTGGCGCTGGTACCGATTTGAGTGCGCCCCGTGCGATCGCGACCGGTAACGCCGAAGCGTACACCCAGGTCACGGGCGAAGTCATCGGTGGCCACCACAATGCGCGTTTCGATCAGCACCTGCTGAACAGGCACGTCCAGATTGGTGATGAGGCCGCGGATCTCCTGCAGTTTGGTCGAGGTGTCCTGCACCAACAGCGTGTTGGTGCGTGAATCCACCTTGATGCTGCCTCGCTCGGACAGGAAACTGATCCCATCGCTTTCGATGATATTCGCCACATCCTCCGCCCTTGCATAATTCACCTGAATGAACTCGGCCCGCAGGGGGGCCAGTTCGGCGGTCTGCTGCTGTGCCTCCATCTGTTGCCGTTCCCGCGCGGCGATCTCATCCGCCGGGGCCACATACAGCACGTTGCCATTTTCACGCATGTCCAGGCCGCGGGTTTTCAGGATGATGTCCAGGGCCTGGTCCCAGGGCACGTTGCGCAGGCGCAAGGTGATGTTGCCGCCCACCGTGTCGCTCACCACCACGTTCAGGTCGGTGAAGTCGGCAATGAGCTGCAGCACGGAGCGCACTTCGATGTCCTGGAAGTTCAGTGACAGGCGCTCGCCGGTGTACTGGAAGCGCTCCCGCTCCAGGGCCTCGCGTTCCTCGCGGGTGAGGGGTTTCACCTCCAGGGTGAACTGTTCGTCGGTCTGGTAGGAGAGGGCGTCGTATTCGCCCTGGGCGGCCACGGTGATGCGCACCCGGTCGCTCTCGCCCACGGCGTCGATGGTTTGCACCGGGGTGGCGAAGTCGGTGACGTCCAGGCGGCGCTCCAGTGCTTCCGGCAGGGCGGTGCGGGCAAAATTCAGTTCGATGCGGCCGTCGCGTTCGCGCACATCCACGGGGGTGTGCGGGTCGGTAAGGCTGATGATCACCCGGCCTTCGCCGTCGGGGCCGCGTCGGACACTTCCCGGTCGGCAGCACCGGCGGCGCGCCGCTGGTCGTCGCTAATGGGCATGGGGCGCGAGGGGGCCGCGGCCTGGGTGGGGGCCGGGGTGAGGGTGAGCACCAGGTTGTTGCCGTCCATGCGGGTGTCGAAGCGCATCATGCGCACCAGGTTGAAGACCACGCGGGTGCGGTTGCGGGCCTCCACGGTGTCCACCGACTGGGTGAGGCCCACGTTGATCTCCTGGCGACGCTCGCGCACGGCAGAGCGGGTGTTGGGGAAGTCCAGGGCCAGGCGGGCCGGGTTGTCGATGGTGAAGCTCTCCGGGGTGGGGGGTGGCTCGGAGAAGCGCATGATCACCTGCAGGCGGTCGCCGGGCAGGGTGTTGTACACAATCTCCTGGAGCGCTCGGTCGGGGCTGGCGGCGGCCGCGTGCCCCCACAGGATGAGCAGGCACAGAGCCAGAAAGGCCGTGATGCGCCGGTGGAGAGTCCCGGCGCCGGATATCCGGGGCGTGGAGCGTCGCTGGGTCGCCAGTGTCATGGGGTGTGTCCTCGTTACCTTATTCTGTGAGCGCGACGGAGCTTTCCTGCTCCTGGTAGCCGCCGAAGCCGTCGGGCACGATCTCGGTGATCTCGATGCGCGTGTCCGTGATCTGGTCGATGCGCCCGTGGTTCTGGCCCATGTAGTTGCCTTCCTTCACCCGCTGGATATTGCGTTCCGGGGTACGGATCAGGGCCCATTGCACCTCGTCCTGCTCCATGGTGCCGACCATGCGCAGGCTGTCCAGGGGGAATTGTTCCAGGAATTCCGGGGGGCGGTTCGGGTCGATGGTTACGTCGCTTTCCGGGCCCACATCCTCGGTCACCCGGGTGGCGATCACGGATGAATCGAAGGGATCGCGCTCGTGACCGGGGTAGGTGAAGGTCTCCTGCGGGGGGATTTCCGGGATGGGTTCGATTTCCCCGCCGGGGCGTTGCTTGATGCGTTCCGCGTAGCGTTCCAGGTCGGAGAGGTCGCCGCCGCAGCCAACCATCAACAAGGCGGTGGCCAGGGCGGCGATGAGGCGACCGGGCGCAGAGTGTGTGGGATCAGTCATCGACATCATCCAGGTACCGGTAGGTCTTGGCGGTGGCTTCCATGGTCAGCCGTGAGGTGTCCCCGTCCGGGCGTAGCGTGATGTCGTGGAGGGTGACGATCCGGGGCAGGGCGGCGACACCACTGGTGAACTCGGCCACCTGTTCGTAATCGCCCTTCATGCGCAGCCGGATGGGTTTTTCGGCATAAAAGCCGCGGCGGCGCTCATTCTCGGGGCGGAACAGGTCGATTTCCAGGCCGGCGGAGAGGCCGGTCTGGGAGACGTCCACCAGGAGGTTGGGGATTTCGGTGCGGCTGGGCAGTTGTCGCAGCATGGTGCCGAAGCTGCGTTGCATCTCCTCCAGCTGGGCCTTGTAGTCGTCCAGCAGGGCGGCGCGGCGCTGGCGGGTCTCGAACTGCTGGCGCAGTTGGCTTTCCTGGGCCTGGGAGCGCTCCAGGCGTTCCAGCTGGCTCTTGGTGTCGAACCAGTAACCAACGCCGAGGATGGCGGCGGCCAGGATCACCAGCAGGAAGATGCGCACCGCCAGGGGGGCGCTGCCGACGGTTTTCAGGTCGACGTTATTGAGCTCGTTGAGGTCCTTGAGGTCCAGGCTGCCCAGTTTCATTGCGAGGCCTCCTCGTCATTGTCCGTGCTCGGGTCACGCTGGCTCACGGTGAGGCGGAAGTCGCTCAGGCGTACGCCGTCCTGGTCGCGGGTTTCGATCACCTGCAGTACCGGTTCGTTGAACCAGGGGGAGCCTTCCAGGTTGCGCATGAAGGCGGACACGCGGGCGTTGGACTCGGCCCGGCCGGTGATCTCCAGGGCCATCTCGCGCTGGGTCATGCCGGTGAGGTAGGTGCCCTGGGGCAGGGTGTTGACCAGTTCGTCGAACAGGCGCACGGCCAGGGGGCGGCTGGCCTGGAGTTCCTGGATGATTTCCATGCGGTCGAGCAGGGCCTGGCGGGTGGATTCCAGGTCCTGGATCTCGCGGATCTGGCGGTCCAGGATGCGGATCTCGTTCTGCAGGAAGCTGTTGCGCTGTTCCTGGGCCTGAATCTGGGTGTTGATGGCCACATGGGTGAGGAAGACGACGATCAGGCAACCCAGGCCCACCAGGGCGGCGAGGACGGTGAATTCCTTTTGCTGCTCCTTGCGCCGTTGCTCGCGCCAGGGGAGTAGGTTGATGTGGGACATCAGTCAAAGCTCCTCAAGGCGAGCCCGGCGGCGATCATGAGGGCGGGGGCGTCGTTGCCCAGGCGTTGCGGGTTGATGCGGGTGTGCAGCGCCATGCGGCCGAAGGGGTTGGCGATGCTGGTGGGGGTGTTCAGCCGGCTTTCGATGAGCTCATCCACGCCGGGGATGGCGGCGCAACCGCCGGCCAGGATGACCTGCGAGACCTGATCATGGGGGCTGGCGGCAAAGAAGAATTGCAGGAAGCGGTTTACCTGCTGTGCCATGGTCTCCTTGAAGGGCTCGAGGATTTCGGGCACGTAATTGTCGGGCAGGCCGCCTTCTTTCTTGGCCTGACCGGCCTCCTCGTAGGAGAGGCCGTAGCGGCGCATGATCTCCTCGGTGTGTTGCTTGCCCCCGAAGGACTGCTCGCGGGTGTAGATCAGGTGGTTGTGCAAAAAGATGTTGATGGAGGTCATGGTGGCGCCCACGTCCACCACGGCCACGGGGAGCTCCGTGTCCAGGTCGGGAAGCTGTTCGGTGACCAGCGGGTAGCTGTGCTCGATGGCGTAGGCTTCCACGTCCATGACCTTGGGGGTGAGGCCGCCGATCTCGGCGGCGGCCACGCGCATGTCCACGTTCTCCCGGCGGGAGGCGGAAAGCAGCACCTCAACGGTCTCGGGATTCTTGGGGGTGGGGCCGACCACCTCGAAGTCCAGGTTCACTTCTTCCAGGGCGTAGGGGATGTACTGATCGGCCTCGATCTGGATCTGACCTTCCAGCTCGTCCGGCTTGAGGTTGGCCGGCATGTTGATGGTTTTGGTGATCACGGCGGAGGAGGGTACGGCCAGCGCGCAGAAGCGCGTCTTGCTGCCGGTGCGCTTGTAGGCCTTGCGGATGGCTTCGCCTACGGCCTCCACTTCCTGTATGTTCTTTTCCACCACCGCGCTGCCGGGAAGTGGTTCCACGGCGTAGGCTTCCACCCGGAGCTTGCCGGGAGAGCCCGCCAGTTCCACCAGTTTGACGGAGGTGGAGCTGATGTCGATGCCTATCAGCGCGGGGGTTTTGCGGCCGAGTCCTAACACGGTAACCCCTTATCTCATTGCGGCTCGAGGGTTGGGTAGCTTATATTTTTTACCAAATACTAGTCCCAACTCCCGGTAATTACTACCGTAGTCTTCTGCAAAACAGGCCCCCTGTCGGTAAGTGCCCGAGGGGCGGTGGTTTTAGGCGGATGACCTGCCGTCCGATTCCAAATGACGGACTTTTTTGATGAAATTTTTCCTTGTATCCCTGCGTGTTCTTGTTTCCGCCGCCCTGGCTGCGCTCACCCTGGGGGTCGTTGCGGTGGTGGGCGCCTATCTTTATGTGGCACCCCAGATGCCGGAGGTGGACACGCTGCGGGAGGTGCACTTGCAGGTGCCGCTGCGGGTGTTCACCCGCGATGGCGAGCTGATGGCCGAATACGGCGAACAACGCCGCGAGCCAGTGGCGGTGGAAGAGGTGCCGGAGCTCATGCGCCTGGCCTTTCTGGCGGCCGAGGATGAGCGTTTCGAGGTGCATCCGGGCGTGGATGTCGTCGGGCTCACGCGGGCGGCGGTGAACCTGGTCACCACCGGCGAAAAGACGCAGGGCGGCAGCACCATCACCATGCAGGTGGCGCGCAACTTTTTCCTCGAGCGGGACAAGACCTATACGCGCAAGATCACGGAGATCTTCCTGGCCATGCGCATTGAGCGGGAGCTGTCCAAGGATGAAATCCTTCAGCTTTACCTGAACAAGATCTATCTGGGGCAGCGTGCTTACGGCGTGGGGGCCGCGGCGCATGTTTACTACGGCGTGGGTCTGGATGGGCTCACGCTACCGCAGATCGCGATGATTGCGGGCCTGCCGCAGGCGCCTTCCGCCGCCAATCCCATCAGCAATCCACGTCGGGCCATGGCACGACGCAACTATGTGCTGGGGCGCATGCATGAGCTGGGCTTTATCTCCAGTGAGGATTACGAGGCTGCCCGGGAGGCGCCGATTACCGCCCTGCTGCACTCGGCCGAGGTGGAGGTGAGCGCCGGGCATGTGGCCGAGATGGTGCGCATGGAGATGGTGGCCCGTTATGGGGAATCGGCCTATACCGAGGGGTACCGGGTTTATACCACCGTGGACCGGGCCATGCAGGAGCAGGCCAATCTGGCCCTGCGGCAGGGGCTGATGGCCTATGACCAACGTCATGGTTACCGGGGGCCGGAGGCCCAGGTGGATCTGGATGATCACGCGGATGAGGCGGCCCGGGATCGCCTGCTGGCCGGGCACCCCCGTGCCGGCGGTGGGCTCTGGGCGGGTTTGGTCACTGAGGTGAGTGACCAGGCTGCCACGGTGTACATGGGGCAGGGTGAGGTGATCGAGCTGGATCTGGCGGCCATGGAATGGGCTCGGCCCTACAGGGATGCTTCGCGAATGGGCAACTCGCCGCAGCGGGTCTCGGATGTGGTGAGCCCGGGGGATGTGATCCGGGTGATGCGGGGCGATGAGGGTGAGGGCTGGGTCCTGGCCCAGGTGCCGGCGGTGGAGGGGGCCATCGTGGCCCTGGATCCGGAGGATGGGGCGGTGCGTGCTCTGGTGGGTGGGTACGATTTCTATCGCAGCAATTTCAATCGGGTGATGCGGGCCGAGCGTCAGCCGGGGTCAGCCTTCAAGCCATTCATTTATTCAGCGGGTCTGGCTCATGGCTTTTCCCCTGCCTCGATATTCAATGATGCGCCGGTGGTGGTGGAGGATCTGTCCCTGGAGGGGGATTGGCGACCGCGGAACTACAGTGGCCGTTTCTATGGGCCTACCCGGTTGCGGGAGGCTTTGGCCCATTCCCGGAATCTGGTGTCCATTCGTTTGCTGGATGAGGTGGGCGTGGAGCCCACGCTGGCGTTTATTGAGCGCTTCGGGTTTGACCGTTCACGGCATCCGTCGGGGTTATCCCTGGCGCTGGGTAGTGGGTCGGTGACGCCGCTGGAGCTGACCCGGGGCTATGCGGTGTTTGCCAATGGCGGGTATCGGGTGGATCCGTGGTTTCTGGACCGGATAGAGGGCCCGTATGGGGAGGTGGTGTATCGTACGGTACCGCGCCGGGTGTGCCCGCCGCCTTGTCAGGTGCCGGCGCACCCGGATGGCGACTTGGTGGCGGTGGAGGGGGTCGCCCTGGATGGGTCGGCTCCCGATGCGCCTCGGTTCGTGCCGGCCGAGCGCACGCTGCCGGCCACCAATGCCTATCAGATGGTGAGTATGCTGCAGGAGGTGATCGCCAGCGGCACCGGTCGCCGGGCCAAGGCCCTGGGTCGGGATGATCTGGCGGGCAAGACAGGTACCACCAATGACCTGCGGGATGCCTGGTTCAGTGGCTTCAATGGGGACCTGGTGGCGTCGGTATGGGTGGGGTTTGATGACTATTCCACCTTGGGTCGTCGGGAGACGGGAGGTTCGTTGGCCCTGCCGGTGTGGGTGGATTTCATGGGCAAGGCCCTGGAAGGGCGCCCGGAGCGCCTGCCGAAGGAACCGCGGGGCATGGTCACGGTACGGATCGACGCGGAGACAGGAAAGCGGGTGACCCATCGCACGCAGCAGGCGATCTTTGAAACCTTCACCCAGGATCAGTTGCCTGATCTGGGGGCGGATGAGCGTTCCGGGCCGAGTCGGGGCGATGTGACGCCGGATCAGATTTTTTGAGGTGGGTTGTGGGTGGGTGCCCGCCGCTTTCCCCTCATCCCCGGCCCTTCTCCCCTGAGGGGAGAAGGGAGGGAGGAAAGGGGGCTGTCCCCTTGTCAGGACCCCTCTCCCGCTGGCGGGAGAGGGGTTGGGGTGAGGGCCTGTTCTTCACCGAATCCAGGAGGCCTTCCATGTCCATCAATGACGTCCGTGTACGGCAGATGATCGCCGAAGAGGCTGCGCGCATCATCCTGGATGAGGGTGTAGTGGATTACCGTCTGGCCAAGCGCAAGGCGGCCGATCGGCTGGGGGCGGGTCAAACCCGCAACCTGCCGCGCAACACCGAGATCGAGGAAGCGGTGTTTGAGCGTCAGCGGTTATTCGAGGATGACGAATCCCGGCAGCGGCTCACGCACCTGCGGCGGATGGCGGTGCAGGCCATGCAATTGCTGGAGCCATTCAACCCGCGTCTGGTGGGTCCGGTGCTGGCGGGGATCGTGAATGGGCGGGATGAGCTCACGCTGCATGTGTTCGCCGACAGCGTGGAGGAGGTGATCTTCTATCTGCAGGATCGGGGGGTGACCTGGCGCAGTGACGAGCGGCGTTTGCGGGGCGCGCAGGGGCATGTGTTTTACCCGTGCATCGAGTTTGGTGCCGAGGGGGTGGATGTGGATGCGGTGGTGTTCCCGGTGGATGGCATCCGACAGCCGCCACCGAGCCCGGTGGATGGGCGTCCCATGCGACGGGCGGGGGTGAGGGAGGTGGAGCGGTTGCTAACGGAGTAGGGGCTCCACACCTGTAGGGGCGCTTCGAGAAGCACCCGG
>NZ_JAJNAN010000051.1:0-20066 GCF_022227565.1 Ectothiorhodospira sp. 9100 | reverse complement strand
CGTTTGTGTCGCCCCCCCGTTTTTATTTAAAAAAAACCCGGTTGGGTAAAAAACCCCCCCCCCCCCCCCGGGGGGGGGGGGGGGTTTTGGGGGGGGGGTGGGGGGGGGTGAAGCATGCACTGTGCCAGCCCTCGCCCCTCACCCCAACCCCTCTCCCCGCAGGGGAGAGGGGCTTGAAGCGTATCTTTCATCGTCGGGGGTGGCTCACCACCTTGATGCATGAGAGTTAGGTCGTCGTTCATCCGTTTTTCGATAACCTGCCCCCATTGACCGCCGCCAATGCCCTTTCAAGGGCCTGTTTGCGTTCATCCACCCACCCATCGGTGCCCACCAGCTCGCCGAATCCCAGCTTTTCCAGGCGCTCCCTGGGCTGCCCGCGGGCACCTGCCACGTACAAGGGCACATCCCGCCTCAGCATGTCTCTCAGGGCGGCATCCAGGGCCACCGAGGTGGTCACGCCCAGGTGCGGTACACGGCTCAAGTCCACCACCACGGCCTGCGCTTCCTCCAGCTTGTGCTGTTGTCGCCGAATGGATGCCGCCGCCCCGAAGACCAGTGGCCCACTCAGATGAAGCATCTTGACTCGGCCCCCGCCCAGGGCCAGCAGGGCCCGTTCCTCGGTGGTGATGTTACTGCGAGCCGTATCGTCGTCCCCCTCGCGGCTGGGCGGCAGGGTACAGACCCATTCCGACTGCACATCCGCCAGCCGACGAATGGTGAGGACATTGGCCACGAACAGACCGATGGCCACCGCCATGATCAGATCAACGAACACGGTCACGGCGATCACCCCGTAGAGGATGAAGGCCCCCTTGAGCGACACCCGATGAGCACGCCTGAGGAAACGCCAGTCAATGATGTCCACGCCCACCTTGACGGCGATGCCCGCCAGCACCGCCAGGGGGATGCTCGCGGTCAGACTGGCTGCCCAGATCACCACCACCGCCAGCAACCCCGCCCGCACGATCCCCGACAGGGCAGTGCGACCGCCTGACTGGATATTAACCACGGTGCCCATGGTGGCACCGGCGCCGGGCAGGCCACCGAACAAACCGGAAACCATATTGCCCAGGCCTTGCCCTACCAGCTCCTTGTCGGAGTTGCTGTCCTTGCGGGTCAGGTTGGAGGCAATCACCGAGGTGAGCAGGGCATCCACGGACCCCAGGAGGGCCAGCACCAGGGCGTCCACCAAGATGATCTGCCACTGGTCCACACTGAACACGGGCCACTGCAATTGTGGCAGACCGGTGGGGACCTCACCGATCACCCGCAGATCCTGATCCCCCAGCCAATACACCGCCACCGCCGTACCCAGCACCAGGGCCACCAGCGGGGCGGGTACGAAACGCTTGATCCGCGCCGGCATGAGGAACAGTACCACCAGGGTCACTCCGGCCAGCAGCAGCTCCCAGGGATCCGCCGCCATCAGCAGATCCGGAAATGCACTCAGGCTACCGAGCACACCGCCCTCCGGAGTCGCATGGCCCAGCAAACCCGGAAACTGAAGGATGATCAATATGATACCGATCCCGGACATGAATCCGGAAACCACCGTGTAGGGCATCATGGTGACGTAGCGCCCCAGCCGCATGGCGCCGAAGGCGATCTGGAACGCCCCGGCGAGCATCACCACCGTGAAGGCCATGGCCAGCCCCTGCTCCGGATCGGCGGCGATCAAGGAGGCAATCACGGCAGTGAACACCACCGTCATGGGACCGGTGGGCTCGGAGATCAGGGTGGGCGTGCCGCCGAACAAGGCAGCGAACAGGCCGATGAGCACTGCGCCATACAGACCCGCCTCGGGCCCGGCCCCGGAGGCCACGCCGAAGGCCAGGGCCATGGGCAGCGCCACTACAGCCGCCGTCACACCACCAAACAGATCGCCGCGCAGATGATTGAAGCGGATCTCGTTGAATACTCGCATCGCGGACTCCGCTTTGGGGATGGCCGTCATTATCGACGCGCTATGACCGGGGCAATAATCGAAGTTTCCTAAGGAAGGCATTGATAAGGATCTATAGGTCTCCCATAGACTCCTATCGATGGATCCAATCGAAACAAATGATTTATTTCAATCTCCCTATCTGGTGTAGCTTCTTGTGGAAAACGCATCTCCCGCCCTGCACGGCGGACAGGGCACACACCACAGGAGCCGACCATGAGCAAGACGTACGACGCGGGCGTTAAAGAATACCGAGACATGTACTGGACGCCGGATTATGTCCCCCTGGACACGGACCTGCTGGCCTGTTTCAAGGTGACCGGCCAGCCTGGTGTGCCCAGGGAGGAGGTGGCGGCCGCCGTGGCGGCGGAGTCCTCCACCGGCACCTGGAGTACGGTGTGGTCGGAACTGCTCACGGATCTGGAATATTACAAGGGTCGCGCCTATCGCATTGAGGATGTGCCCGGTGACAAGGAGTCTTTCTATACCTTCATCGCCTATCCCATCGATCTGTTCGAGGAAGGCTCCATCGTCAACGTGCTGACCTCCCTGGTGGGTAACGTGTTCGGCTTCAAGGCCCTGCGCCACCTGCGACTGGAGGACATCCGCTTCCCCATTGCCTACGTCAAGACCTGCCTGGGGCCTCCCAGCGGTATCCAGGTGGAGCGGGACAAGCTCAACAAGTATGGCCGACCGCTGCTGGGCTGCACCATCAAGCCCAAGCTGGGGCTCTCCGCCAAGAACTACGGACGCGCCGTTTACGAGTGCCTGCGCGGCGGCCTGGACTTCACCAAGGACGACGAAAACGTGAACTCCCAGCCGTTCATGCGCTGGCAAAACCGCTTCGAGTTCGTGGCCGAGGCGGTGGCAGCCTCCCAGCAAGAGACCGGCGAGCGCAAGGGGCACTACCTGAACGTGACCGCCCCCGATCCGGAGGAAATGTACGCCCGGGCCGAGTTCGCCAAGGAACTGGGGCAACCCATCATCATGCATGACTACATCACCGGTGGATTTTGCGCCAATACCGGCCTGGCCAAGTGGTGCCGCAAGAACGGCATGCTGCTGCACATCCACCGCGCCATGCACGCGGTCATCGACCGTCATCCCAAGCACGGCATCCACTTCCGCGTGCTGGCCAAGTGCCTGCGCCTCTCCGGTGGCGACCATCTGCACACCGGCACCGTGGTGGGCAAGCTGGAGGGCGATCGGGGTTCCACACTGGGCTTCGTGGACCTGCTGCGCGAGTCCTTCATCCCTGAGGACCGATCCCGTGGCATCTTCTTCGATCAGGACTGGGGCTCCATGCCCGGTGTGTTCGCCGTGGCCTCCGGCGGCATCCATGTGTGGCACATGCCGGCCCTGGTCACCATCTTTGGCGACGACTCGGTGCTGCAGTTCGGCGGCGGCACGCAAGGTCACCCCTGGGGCAACGCCGCCGGTGCTGCTGCCAACCGTGTGGCGCTGGAGGCCTGCGTCAAGGCCCGCAACGAGGGCCGGGAGATCGAGAAGGAGGCCCGCGACGTGCTCAGCGAGGCGGCCCGCCACAGCCCGGAACTGGCCATCGCCATGGAAACCTGGAAAGAGATCAAGTTCGAGTTCGAGACCGTGGACAAGCTTGACCAGGGCTGATCCGCCCGGCTTTCACCGCAACCGGCCCAGACGCAACGAGGAACCTAGACCATGCCATTCCAGAACACCATGGGTGACTACCAGACCCGCCAGACCCTGGAGACCTTCGGTTTCCTGCCTGCCCTCACTCAGGAGGAGATCTTCGACCAGATCGCCTACGTCATCGCCCAAGGCTGGACCCCCAGCATTGAGCACATCCATCCCAGTCAGGCCATGAACCACTACTGGCCCATGTGGAAGCTGCCCTTCTTCGGCAGTGTGGACCTACAGCAGGTGGTCAACGAGCTGGAGGCCTGCCACCGGGCCTATCCGGATCACCACGTCCGCTTCACCGGCTACGACAACTACACCCAGAGCCAGGGCTCGGCATTTGTCGTGTTCGAGGGTCGTCGCTAAGACGCGGGTCACAAGGCAGGGGGGGTCATCATGCCATATCATGAGCAGCAGACACTGACCGGACGGGCGGCATCGCAAGCCCGCCGCCGGGCACAGGCCGCCGGAGGCAAGGCGGCCCTGAGCACATCGCGGACCGATGGGCATACCCGTGCGTCGGCGACTGCCGCTGCGCCCCAGGCACCGCAGCAGCCTGTGGTGTCGGCTGCGCCCCGGTCAGAGCCTCCCCCTGGCCAAAGCATCGCCCCGGCGTCACCGTCCCGGCGCACCCGGGCAGGTGCCCAAGCCCCTGCCTCCGACACCCGCGCCAAGGCGCAGGCGCGCCGCCAGGCTCTGGCCAGCGCCGGCAAGCGGGCCGATCGTTCCGCCGACCGCACTCGTCAGGACGTGGCGCCTTCCATGGCGCGTCCGGCGGGGGCTGGTGCGAAGCAGGAGCCCGAACAGGGCGAGTGTCAATGCGGTGGTGCCTGTAGGAGTAAAAACCGCGACACCAAACACATGGGACAGGACCTGCCCCGGTCGACGCACGTGTCGGACTCCGGCCAATCCACACGGGCGTCGGCAAGTTCCATGGGCAGGAGTGATTCCAACAGTACCCGGCGTGGCAACGGTCGGCGGCGAGCCACCGTGAATCAGTCCCAGGGGCGCCTTCAAGCCATGGCCCGCCGCCAGGCGCAGGCTGGACGCGGCAAGGCCGCCGCACACTCGCCGCCTTCGGCAGCCAGTCTGGCCCGTCAGGCCAACCCCCGGCTCTCGGGCCGTGAACTGGCCCAGGCAGTGCGTGATCAGCGCAGCCGCGCCGGCGGCGTGGGCACCCGCAAATCCGCGCCCACGGGACGTCAGCGCCCGGCACCCTCCGGCGCGCAGGATCAGCCCTGGAAGGTGGGTGTGATGGAAACCGCCCATGGTCAGCACCTCACCGGCACCCGGGTGGGCCGCAGCCAGTCCGTCACCGGCGACGAGGCGAGCACCTGCCGAGCCGTCACCGGCACCGAATACCTGGGTGCCGAAATCTTTCGCGAGTTCTGCCAGACCGACGCCCCACGCGGGCCCGTGAAGGTGGGACTCAGCAGTACCGGCGCCGGCTCCACGATCACCGGCAGCCGCACCGGTCACTCGGAACGGGTGACCGGTAACGAATCCGGTAGTTGCACTGCTGTGACAGGCAACCAGTACCTGTCCGCGGAGCACTTTGGCACCTTTTGCACCCCAGCGTCCGGGAGTGCCGGCACGAAAGACCGCGGCCCAGCCAACGTGCCACCCAAGGTGGGCCAGTCCGAGACACTGCACGGTCAGTATGTGACCGGGGCCCAGGTGGGTCGCAGCGCCCGCGTCACCGGCGACGAACCAGGCACCTGCCGCATGGTGACCGGGGATGAATACCTGGGCAGTGAACAGTACGAAGCCTTCTGTGGTTCCAGACCGGAGCCCCTGGAACCGGAGCGTACCGGCCAGTCCACCACCCTGGGCGGGCAGCGAGTGTCGGGCACCCGCTCGGATCGTTCAAACCGCGTCACCGGCAACGAACCCGGCACCTGCAAGAGCGTGACCGGCACACCCTACGCGGGCATGGAACAGTCAGCGGCCTTCTGTGCCCCCGAGGAGCGGGAACGTATCACCGAGCGGGTGCATCCACGCGCTTCGACCCCTGGTCCACGGGCCACGGGTATCCAGCCGGGCATCGGTGGCGACGTCACCGGCGATGACCGGGGTGCCTGCGAGGCCATCTCGGGTACACCCTACCTGGGCGTGGACCAGTTCGCCGAGGCCTGTGATACGGCAGCCCTGCCCGGGCAACCGGACTTCCCCCAGGCCCTGGATGGGGCTCCCTGGCAGCACTTCAGTGTGGCCTCCCCGGCACGCCAGGCCGATCAGACGCGCAGGAAAGACGGTGTAACGGGCACGGCCTACGAACAGGGCGGGCGCATTACCGGCCCCTTCGGCATGGCCGGCGGCAAGATCACCGGCACCGAGGAAGCCCGCTTCGATCGCCGTACCCAGTTCGAGCCTGTCGCTCCGGCAGCCGGTGTTGAGCATCTGGAGGAACAGCCCTCCGTCGCCGCCGGGATGCGATCCCGGGTCACCGGTGAGGGTCAGTCCACCGGCACCCGCATCACTGGAGACGACTGGGAGCGTGGCGAACGCGTCACCGGCACGGAGGGCAGTTCCGCCCGCCGCCGCAATCCCACGCGAGTCGGGTCCGTGAGCGCCATGCCCAGCGTGGAACGCAAGCGTAATGAAGACACGCCACCACCCGTCAGCCGGGTGACCGGCGGCAGCGGCAACACCGACCGCGGCTCGCTGGTCACCTACTCCGGCGGCGCCCGCGGCTAAAACAGAACCAGGAACAGAGACAGAGAACCCACGACATGATTCGACGCCACGCACATCGCGATAACCTGATCTGGGCCTCGGGGGCCGGCGCCGCGCCGACCCCGGCGGCCACGGTCGGGGATGCGCGCCAGGCGTCACCCCGCAAGCCCGGGGGGTGGGAGCCTGAGCCCGCAGCCCCCCATGCCGGGGACACGGTTAGTCGCCCTTCCTTGCAGGACACCGCCCCCTTGGCGCCGAGTGTGGAGCGTCGTTTGCCGCACCGGGCACGACATCATGCGCCGGGTACGGCGGCCCAACCGCATCCACTGACCAATCAATCGGCCAACGATCAACTGCGGGCCTATGAGCAGAGCGTTCGAGCTGCCTTCGACCGGATCGTGCCTGCACTGAAACAGGTCTCCGCCCTGCACTGCGAGCCGGATTTCACCCACCGGGCCCAGCAACTGGCCCAGCGGGAACTGGGTTTTGAGTTGCCCACCGGCATCCTGGAGGACGCCTGGATCGCCGGCCTGGATCTGCGGCGCCTGTACGCCTGGTCGGTGTTCGAGACCTACCGGCGCATGGCCGATGACTTCTTTGCCCGCGACCCCCTGCGGGGCCGGGAGACGACGGCGTTTGACGAGTTCCTGCAGTCCTGCGGCTTCCACCTGATGGACATCACGCCCTGCGCCGATGGACGCCTGGCCCATGCCATCAGTTACGTACTGCGCCTGCCCATCGGTGCGGTGCGCCGCAAGTCCTACGCCGGCACCCTGTTCGACGTGGAGGAGACGGTGGAGAAATGGGTGGAGGTGGAGCACCAGCGCTTCCGCGAGGGCCGGCCGAACACCGCCGATAGCTCCACCCGCTATCTCAAGGTGGTGATGTACCACTTCAGCAGCCTGGACCCGGAACATCAGGGCTGCGCCGCCCACGGCTCCGACGATGCCCTGGCGGCCCGGGCCGGCCTGGAGCGGCTGCACCATTTCCGCCAGGCCATCGAGAACAGTTTCTGTTGCGGCGCCTCCGTGGCCCTGCTGCTGATCGGACTGGATACGGACACCGACGCCATCCGCGTGCATCTGCCGGACAACGGGGGCGAGATGGACCTGAACCAGTGGGTGGATGCGCAAGCGCTGTATGACCAGACCCACAACCTCACGCCCGAGGCCGCCCGGCAAGGCATCCTCGAGACGGTTTGTGCCGCTGCGCCGGACACCGCCGATGAGGGCATGGTGCGCCTGGTGGCCCGCCTGGTGGAGAACAACCTGTCGCAGATCGAGTATGTGCGCACCCTGCAGGGGGGCGGCTACCCGGACGCGGGCCACGCCGAGCGCTTCATGGCCGTGGGCATCGGGTTCGAGGAGATTCAACTGCGCAACCTGACCTATTTCGCCTACCTGCACACGGTGGAGGAAGGCGCGCCGGACCTGGACGTGGGCTGTCGCATCTTCGACGGTCTCAACGTGAGCCACGGCCTGCCCATACCGGTGGTGGTGCGTTTCGACTACCACGGCCGCGTGCCGGGGGCCCGGGAGCGGGCCGTGGAGCGGGCACGCCGCCTGGATCGGGCGCTGGCGGATCGTTTCCGCCCTCGCGTCGAGCAAGGATTGTTGCACCGCATGCTGGTGGTGCGGGACTGCGATGCCGGGGCGGGGCTGGAGGTGGTGTCCACCTCCGTGGATCTGCAACCGGCAGGAGGACACTGATGAAGATCTGCCAGGTGGTGAGGCCCCTGGTGGCCACCAACCGGATTCCCGGCTTCGAACACAAGCACCTGCAGGTGGTGCGCGACGGCAGCGCCCTGCAGGTGGCGGTGGATTCGGTGGGCTGCGTGCCCGGCGACTGGGTGATCTGTGTGGGCAGTTCCGCTGCCCGGGAGGCAGCGGGCAGCAAGGAATTCCCCAGCGATCTGACCATCGTCGGGATCATTGATCACTGGCCCCCGCCGGAAGAAGCCTCCGGCGCCGAGACCTAGGAGGCCCTTCATGGAGATTCAACAAGTGGAAGGTTCTTTGGTGTGCACACAGCGCATCCCGGAGCTGCATCACGTGAATCTGCGGGTGCTACGGGATGCCAGGGGCAAACGCGTGGTGGCCACCGACCCGGTGGGCGCCAGCCCGGGTAACTGGGTGTTTGTGGTGAGCGGCTCTGCCGCCCGCTACGCCATGGGCGATGCCCGCATCCTCACCGATCTGACGGTGGGCGGGATCATCGATCACTGGGAACCAGATACATGAAAAATCGGGCCTTGAAATGGTTTAGAGCCCCCGCGGGCACCTTCGAGGCCGTTCGCAACCGCGGGGAATACCGGGCCGGGTAACCGCCCAATTGAATCACCAACAACAACCACTGAATCATCAACAACCACTGAGTCACTCGGAGAAGACAGATGGCCCATGAAAACTATGGTATTGCGCTGGGGATGATCGAAACCCGCGGACTGGTGCCCGCCATCGAGGCGGCAGATGCCATGACGAAAGCCGCCGAAGTGCGGCTGATCGGCCGCGAATTCGTCGGCGGCGGTTATGTGACCGTGCTGGTGCGGGGCGAGACCGGGGCGGTGAACGCCGCGGTTCGCGCCGGCGCCGATGCCTGCGAACGGGTGGGTGACGGCCTGGTGGCGGCACACATCATTGCCCGTCCGCACCGGGAAGTGGAGCCCATCCTGAGCAAGGGTGAGCCAGAAGCCTGAAACCCCTTTGCCTGAAACCTGAGCCGCCCGATGCGGGCGGCAGGGGTCATCAAGCATGAGACAAACACGAGTCCATCCTCGTATTCTGGGTTACCTTGGGCGGGCGCTCAGCCTGGAGCTATCGGCGGTGCAGCAGTACATGACCCAGGCCTCGCTGGTCGAGGCCTGGGGACTACCGGAGGCCGCAGCGCGCCTGCGGGAGGAAACCGTCGAGGAAATGCGTCACGCGGAGCGGATCACCCAGCGGATGCTGTCCCTGGGGGCAGCCCCCAATGCCTCGCAGTTGCGACCCGCGGGCGTAGGGCGAACCCTGGTGGACCTGCTGCGCCAGGATGCAATCCTGGAGGGGGAGATCATTGCCATCTACCAGGATGCCTTCACCTTCTGCCAACGGGTGGGCGACGGCGACAACGGCGCCTTTTTTCAACAGCTGCACCAGGAGGAAATGGCGCATGCCCATGATATCGAACACTGGCTGGCCTCCCTGGGCGTTCCCCGGCGCGGCCATGACAGTGACCGCATCTACTTCTGACGGGGGAGAATGACCATGAGCCCGGAATGGATCGAGCGGCAAAAGCCGCCGCGACTGGAGCGCCGGCTTGCCTTTGAGGATTATGAGGGCACTCGCCACTTCCTGGAGAAGGCGGCGGAGCTATCCGAGCGCAGCGGCATCCACCCGGATCTGAGCTTCGGGCGGACCTACGTAAACATCACCCTGCACGCCGAGGAAGGGGCCCAGGCCCTGAGCGAGGCGCAGCGGGACTTCGCCCGCGACCTGGATGCACTGGCACCAACAAAGGAGGACGCATGAGCGAATCCACCCCCCAGGAAAAACCGGAATCCCTCGGACCAGCGGCACAGACAGCCGCAGCGAAGGAGTCCGACCCGAAAGAACCCGGTCAGGCATCGGCATCGAGCAGCCACACATCGCCGCCGGGAAAACCCTCATCCGGGACCACCAAGCCCCGTAAACCCGCCACAACCAAACGCCGCACCGGCACCCGGAGTCCAACCCCGCGCTCGGCAACCCACCGCGAGCAGGAGGAGGCACTCCCCGCCCTGCCCTCTCGCCCACGCGTCTGGCCCGACTGACCCGGGTCACCCGAGGAACGCCGATGCCCCCTCGTGAAACGCCTAGCAAGAAGCAGTCCCCCAACGGCAACGACGACCGGAACCATCCCAGTGGTCCCTCCGGCACCGCCAGCCGCTTCATCCGCCACGCCACACTGCGGCAGATGCAGTTGCTGGAGGCGATCGTCCGCCTGGGGAGTTTCACCCGGGCAGCCGAGGAGATGTTCCTCACCCAGCCCACGGTCTCCATGCAGATCAAGAAACTCTCCGACACCGTGGGCATGCCCCTGTTTGTCACCGTGGGCCGCCAAGTGGCGCCCACCGATGCCGGCCGTGAAGTCTATGCCGCCGTGCGGACCATCCTGCGCACCCTGAGCGACCTTGAGACCAAGCTGGCGGACTTGAAGGGGCTCAAGAGCGGTCGGCTACGACTGGCCGTGATCACGACCGCCAAGTACTTCGCTCCGGAAATTCTCGGTTCCTTCTGCGAAAAATTCCCGGGCATCGAGGTGTCCCTCAAGATTACCAATCGTGAGAGCATCATCGAGCGTATGGTGGCCAACGAGGATGACCTGTACATCTTCGGTGAGCCCAAGACTGCCGGCATGGAGGTGGAGGCCACCTACCTGGCACCCAACCCCCTGGTGATCGTCGCCCGCAATGATCATCCCCTGACCCAGGAAAAGCGCATCCCCCTGGAGCAACTGGCCGAGGAGAACTTTCTGCTCCGGGAGACCGGCTCAGGGATCCGCGATTCCCTGGTGCGGCGCTTCCAGGAAAAAGGTCTGCGCCCGCGGGTACGCATGGAGCTGGGCAGCAACGAGGCCATCAAGCATGCCATCGTGGCGGGCCTGGGCCTCTCGGCCCTGTCGCTGCATTCCCTGAATCTGGACTGGGGCGGCGGCCGCTTGGCCATGCTGGACGTGGAGGGTTTTCCCGTGGACCGGGCCTGGTATCTGGTGCATCCCAAGGGGCGTGAGCTGTCCACCCTGGCCCGCACCTTCCTGGCCTTTGCCATTGAACAGGAACCGGAGATCCGCGCCACCCTGAACAAGACCTACCAGGTTCTGCGTGCCGACAAGCAGGCGATCCTGCTCCCGGAGGGAGACGATCCATAGACGCGCATCGATGAACGTATCGGCTGGCTCATGTCACTGGCCGAGGCCCACAGTGAGGACTTCTGCAGCCCGGTGTGAAGTAATGGGCCACGTGGCCACCCGCCCCTCACCCCCGGAGATTCACCTAAACGTCACGCCTTCTTCACCCGCCTGAAAACCAACCCGCCTAGCATCGGGGCAACCTGTCCATAGTGGAAACCCCATGCAGACTGCCCAGAACACCCGGGAACCGGATCCGGTCGCGCCAAGCCCGGCCTCGGAACTGAACGTCACTCCCAACCTGGCCGCAGTGCCCCAACGTCGTCTGCGCATCGCCATGATCACGGAGACCTTTCCTCCCGAGATCAATGGTGTTGCCCACACCCTGCACCAGATGGTGCAAAGCATGCTGGAGCGGGGTCATGAAGTTCACCTGATCCGCCCCCGGCAGGGCAAGGCGGATCAGGGAACGCTGACACCCCGGGAAGGCCTGCATGAGCAACTCACCCATGGCCTGCCGATCCCGGGCTATCCCGGCCTGCATTTTGGCCTGCCAGCCCGTGGCGCCATCCGCAAGGCCTGGAAAGACAACCCCCCGGACGTGGTCTATGTGGCCACCGAAGGGTTGCTGGGCGGCTCCGTACTGTCCGCGGCCCGGTCCCTGGACATCCCGGTGATCAGCGGCTTTCACACCAACTTCCATCGCTATAGTCAGTATTACGGCCTGGGATTCATGGCGCCAGTCATCAGCAGGTTCCTGCGTCGCTTTCATCATCGTACCCACTGCACCCTGGTGCCTACGGATATTCTACGGGATGAACTTCAGGCTCAGGGCTTTGGGACCTGCCGGGTTCTGGCCCGAGGTGTGGACACCCAGTTGTTCAATCCAGCACGCCGCCGAACCGATCTACGCGCCCAATGGGGGCTTGAGGAAAACGAGCCGGCGGTGATCTACGTGGGTCGCCTGGCGGCAGAAAAGAATCTGGACCTGGCCGTGGAGGCCTTCCGTGCCATGCAGGCCCAGCAGCCCAAGGCCCGCTTCATCCTGGTGGGGGATGGCCCCGCCGCCGCTGAACTGCGCGAACACCACCCGGACCTGATCCTGGCAGGCGTGCACATCGGCGAGGACCTGGCAGGCTATTACGCCAGTGGCGACATCTTCCTGTTCCCTTCCACTTCAGACACCTTCGGCAATGTGGTCCTGGAGGCCATGGCCTCGGGTCTGGCGGTGGTCTCATATGACTATGCCGCGGGACGTCAGCACCTGCGCCACGGCGAGAGCGGCATGCTGGCCCGCTTCGATGACGCCGAGCATTTCAAGGCACTGGCCGCCGAACTGGCGGCCGAACCAGACACCTGGAAACACCTCGGCATCCAGGCACGGGCCGAGGCCGAAACGGTGGACTGGCGTTGTGAGCACGACCGGCTGGAAGCCCTTTTCCTAGAGTACGCCCAAGCCAAGTGAGGTGTTCCCCATGCGCATGATGCAGCGAATGACCGAAGCCGAACTTCCCCTGTGCCTGGCCTTCAACCGGGCCAATCATCAATGGCTGTCCCACCGGGTCTTTGCCGTGGTCAGCCGACTGGGCAATGGGGTTTTCTGGTATGTATTGATGTTGGCCCTGCCCTTCATGCATGGCCTGTGGGCGCTGCAGGTGAGCCTGCACATGGCACTGGTGGGCCTGCTGTGCCTGCCTATCTACAAAATCCTGAAACGCACCACTGTTCGCGACCGCCCCTACACCCAGAATCAGGACATCCTGCAGAACGTACCGGCCCTGGACCGCTTCAGTTTCCCTTCCGGCCACACCATGCATGCGGTGGCCTTCACCATCATCCTGGTGGCCTATCTGCCGGTCTGGGCCTGGCTGGTGGTACCCTTCACGGTAATGATCGCCCTGTCCCGACTGGTGCTGGGCCTGCACTACCCCAGCGATGTACTGGCGGGTGCAGCCATCGGCGCCGGGGTGGCCTTTGCCAGCCTGATTCTTTAACACCTCCCCCTTTCAGTCCGCGCACAACCGAAGGGCTCGCAACTGCGAGCTCTTTTTGTGTTGGTGGGCCTGCATGCGCACCAGGATGTCGTTGAGGGTGTGCACCGCCTCCAGGATATAAGGCCCCTTGTTGAGCATGACGCATTCGGCACGCCCAGCCATGGCGGCATCGGTGAGTTCCGGGCGGGAGATGGTCCCGGTCTTCGCCAGGGTCTCCAGTACCTGAGTGGCCCAGATTACCGGTACATGAGCCGCCTCACACAGCCACAGGATCTCCTCCTGGATCTCCGCCAGCCGCTCGCCGCCAATCTCCACGGCCAGATCCCCGCGGGCGATCATCACCCCCAGACGATGCCGCCCCAGAGTGGCCAGGATGATCTCGGAGAGGTTTTCCAGGGCACGCCGCGTTTCAATCTTGGCCACGACCCCAAGGCCGCCCCCACCCCGGCAGGCCAGTGCGTCCATGAGGGCGACCATATCCTGACGGGATTCCACGAAGGAATAGCCCACCAGGTCCGCGTGGGCCGCCACGAAGTCAAGATCCTGGAGATCCTGCGCGCTTAGCGGCGGCAGATTCAACCGGGCACCGGGGAAGTTGAGCCCCTTATCCGCCCGCAGGCGACTGCCCTGAGGGCGACAGTGGGTGATGCGAACGTGCATACCGCTTTCATCCACCGACTCCACCTGCCCACCGATCTTGCCGTCATCAATCCATACCGGCTGCCCCACCTCCAGCAGATCCAGGGCTTCCGGCGTGGAGCAGGCGATGTGAGCGCAGCGTATGACCTGCCCCTCGTCATCCACCTTCGCCGGGCGTCCCGGGAGGGGAGCACGGGTCAGATGGAGCTGGCATCCCTTGTACAGACGGATATTGACGTATTCCCGAGTCAACCATCCCAAACGCAGAGATTCCAGCCGGGTTCGCCGACCGTTGGCATCCGGGCGTTCGAGCACAAACTCAGTCTCATCAGAGACATAGGCCCCCTGGTCCAGGGTGGCCAACCAGCCGCCTCCTGGCAGGGGCTCCTTCAGCCTGAGCACCCGGCCCTTGCCTCGCGTATCGCGAAAGCGCAACTCATCCACGGATTGCAGTCTCTCCAGCGTCGCCTCAGGCAGGGAAAAGGCATATTGCCCGCGTGTCTGCACCGGATCCTGGGCCGAAGCCTCGGGCAGCAAATGGACGTGCGCCGGCTCGGTGACACGACCCAACAGGTTTCGAAGGGGTTTGATATGGGTGATGGCCGGCTTGAAGTCCAGCGGGCCGGTGCGCAACTTGTGACCGGCCAGGTCCATCAGCACCGTGCAACGCCTTCCCTGCGCTGCTTCGGCGGCACTCAGGTGCTTGAGCATGGCCGCCCAGGCCTGGGGGCCATCATGGGCACAGTTGATACGAGCACAGTCCATGCCCTCTTCCATGAGTTCCTCAACCAGCTGGGGATTCACCGCCGCCGCGCTGGGTAGAGTGACCATGATGCGCACCTGACGTGCTCCGGAAGGGGCGCCGAAGAGTTGATCGGCATTATCCTGGAGGGTGGTCTCGCCGGTGTCGTAGTCGATGGCAGGCTCTTCATTCAAGGCACCGATCTCATGACCGGTCAGTTGTGCCAGCCGCCGGGTCACCTGGTTGATGCTGGCCAGCACATGCGCCTCGGTTCGCCCCAGGGAAGACAGCCCCTGACGGGCCAGGCCCCGCTGTATGGGGCGCAGATCCAGCGACCGGAAGGCCAGGTAATGGGCCAGATTCCGCGCAGAAAGAGGGATATCACCAGGATAGTCCCGGGAGAATCGCTGCAGACGTCGCTGCCCCCCCAGCAGAATCTCGGCACGCAAACTGAACAGGGCGTCCCTCAGTCCTTCCAGGCTGTCCGTTCGCGGGGTATCGCCAGCGCCTGGCGTAGAGGGGGAGGCCGCTCCATCACCGACAGGTGTCGATGAGTGCGGGATATGGGATACGGGATCGGGCATGGCGGATGACCGTGAGAATCCGTCCCGGGAAAGCCGGGATCGTAGGGGATGGGTATCTGCAAGAGATAACAAAACTCCATGACGCCTCCATGACAGCGACATGACCACGAAGCGGAATCCGCGGCATGTTCAACAAAACGTCACACAGCTGCCTTAGGATCCCAGGATCGAGCGCCAAACAATCACCCGAACCATTCCATGACCTGGAGAAATCGACATATGACACGCACAAGTTCCTTACTGCTCGCCGGCCTGGTCGCCTCGATCGTTGCAACGGGCTGCCAGACGGGCCCTTCTCATGAGGGGGTTGACACGGATGGCCAGCAGGCTTCAGCGCAGAACGCCTCGTATGACAAGCCCGGCTTCCACACTGAGGTGGAAGATGGCCGTCTGTGGGTACTCAGACCCGGCGAGGAAAAAAGTGAAAAGCACGCCACGCTGATTGCCGCCGGCCCCGAAGGCATGAGTGTTAAGGCACTGGACCGGGAAACCGCCCTGGAGTACGTGGCCACCAAGCCGGGCTTTGAGGTGAAGATGGTGGAAGGCCGCCTCTGGATCCTCAAGCCGGGCCAGGAGATGAGTGAAAAGCATGTCACACGCATCGCCGCAGGCCCGCAGCGCACGACGCTCAAGGCCCTGGATAACGAAACCATGGAAGAATACCTAGCTCAGTAAGCAAGCAAGCAAGCAAAAAGGGCGGCCTGAATCAGGCCGCCCTTCTCTTCCCTGGACGTTGTGTCGGCTTTACCTACCGAATTCCCCGCTCGCTGAAAGCCCGATCCAGCCGCTCATGCACCCGATCACGAATGCTCTGACCCAGGTTGGTGGGTCGGCCGGCGTCGCAGTGGCGATTCCACATCATCGGACGCTGCATGATCTCGATGGCCTGGGCAGGCACAAAGGTGCGGCCCTCACCACCCGCCGCCAGTGGCGAATGCACCACCAGCCCTTCCAGATGACAGGTATCGTCGCCACGCTGCAGCACGTCGGTGCCGTTCAGTAAACGCCACTCACCCAGCGTCGCACCGGACGCATCCACCACGGCCTCGGGGAAATGCTCCTGAACATCTACGAACAGGCGCTGATTGAGCCCGTCGGGATGGGTCAGGGAAAGATCCAGACGCATGGCCCTGGCCATGATCTGAGCGATCTCGGCATTGTCCACATAACCGGTCGGGGCGCCGGGGCCATAGCTCCACAGGGGCACATCCTCAGCAGAATGCCCATGGGTGGTCCAGCCGAAGATGGTGTGGTTGTCATTGACCACCTTGATGATGGCCCGCTGCAGCCCGCGGATGGACTGCTCTTCGCGGATGGCCGTCAGGTCATCATCCGACAACTGGATATCCCAGTACTTCGCCACCGTGTCACGGATATCCTGATCGGACGGATCCTTTGGCAATTGGGCGCTGATGAAGTTAGCAGTGACCTGCATCCCCTGGAGCGGTTCAATCACCTTTTCGATCGATGTGCTGGTGTAGTTACCGCTACTGGCCCAGTTACCCAGCGCCAGGGCACCCGTGTTGTGATCCGGCATGACCACCACCATGGTCTGACCGTCGCGCTTGGCAAAATCCAGGGCCAGACGAACCGTGTCGTCAAACTCCAGGAAATCCTGGAGATGGTAAGCGACGTCATTGGAGTGACCCGCCCAGTCAACCTGACTCCCCTCCACCATCAGGAAGAAGCCATCCCGATCCTGGGACAGGATATCCAGCGCCTTGGCCGTCATCTCCGATAACGAAGGCTCCCCCAGGGCCTGTTCATACAGGCTGTCATCGTAACCGTGGCCGTTCTCCCGCAGATACTGGCGATCCAGTTCCGGCATCATGCTACTGGCGGCAAACAGACCCCAGACGCGACCGGAATGTATGCCGTAAAGGTCATCGGCATGATCGATGACCTGGTAACCACGATCCTGCAACACCTGCTGGAGGTTCTCGTCATCATCCCGCGAGCCGCCCATGCTTTTGGGCAATAAATGCCGGCTGCCACCGCCGAAGACCACATCCAGATCCTGGTAGACCATGTGCCTCATGATCTCGTTTTCCTTGCCGCGGGCATCCACATGCGCCGTATAGGTCGCTGGCGTTGCGTGGGTGACCCGCGCCGTGGCAACGACCCCAGTGGCCTTGTCCGCCAATTTGGCACCTTCCAGCAGCGTGGCCAGGGGGCGGTATTCAAACCAGTCCCAGTCCACCCCCTCGGGCAACTCATAGTTGCTCAGGATATCGTAGCTGCGTGGTGCCATGCCGATGTGGGGCTCGGAGGTCTTGTAACCCGTGGCAAACGCGGTACCTGCCGCTGCCGAACCCGTGATCACCGAGTTGGCCATGCTGGTGTTCACCATGCCCGTGGCAATCTCATCCAATGCCAGAGGCTCGCCCCGATAGAGCCGCCCAAGCGTCACCACCGACTGGGACTGGCCATCCGGTATCAGCACAATCACGTTCTTGGGCATCGCCGCCTGGGCCGGCGCCATGGCCCACATGAGGGCGACGGTGGAAACCGCCGCCATGGTTGAAGTTCGAAACCGCATCTGCACACCCATCTCGGATCACCTCTTGGACAATCGTCGTTCCGATCATTGGAATCCGGACGGGGCAGGGCACCGTCCGGTGATACGGCAGGGTGAACGCCGCTTGCCCAAGAAACAGGGGGCAATCACTCATCCATGCCGCAGGTCGACCCTAGGGGTGCTTCATGACGAATGGGTTGAGCGTATTTGACGTCTTCTTGAACGGGGGCGGGATTGTGGAGTGCCTCACACTTTCCGACGAAATGCGGCATATCGTCGCTCAGTGGATACCCCAACGCCCTCATATGAGGCCCCAGATATCGGTCGAAGACCTCCATCTGCGCTGCCGTCAGTTCCCGCCGATAGCGGTGGCGCGAGTCGTCGCGCACGGTGTTGGAACGGGCAATCTTGTAGTCGCCACCGTGGCGGATATCAAAGGTCTGAAAGGGATACAGCTTCTCGTAGGGCAGATCCAGATAAGTCAATAGCCCCGCCAGCGTGGCATCGGGCTCCGCCACCAGGTTCTCGTAGTGGACCCGATACCAGGGATCGGGATCGGATAGATAGCTGTCGTAGATACGCCGCCAGCGTGCCAGCAGACCGACATCGATCCCCTGCTCCATTCGCCCCCGCCTCCAGAGCAGATACGCATAGCCCGACTCCACGGTGGACAGATAGGCATCCCGAGGGTCCCGCGCCAGCCAGATACGCCGGTCATAGCGCTCCCAGAGTCGCAGCCTTCTTTGTAGATACAGGAGATCCACGGGCTTGATGCAGACCGTGCCAGGTGGCTGGAGCCCCAGGGCAATGCGCGCCAGAGCCCAATTGGAGCTGATATCGCTGTAGGCCCGGGCCTGTGAGTGGCCGGAGAGAATGTGGGCAAGCAGGGTGCTACCCGAACGCATGGAATAGCCAATGATGACTCGCATGAGTCGGCGAACTCCTGAGTCGAAGAATGATGATGCCATCCTAACGGCCTTGAATGACAAAGAGATGGATCCGACAGACCCAGCGATGTTGCATCCATACAACACCTGTGGTGATTTCATCACAACTTCATGATTCCTTCACAGCGATTTAACGCTGCACCGCCATATTGCTCTCCGATCCGACAGGCTTGGGACGGCCTTTTCATTCATAGACTTGGGGAGTCATTCATATGCATCACAAGAAACTGATTGCGGCCATGGTAGCCGTAGGTGTCTCCATGCCGGCCCTGGCCGTTGCCGACATGACGCTGTACGGGCGGGCGCATCTGTCCGCTGACATCCTGGACGATGGCGCCGATTACAACGAATTCAACGTTTCAAGCAACTCCAGCCGCCTGGGCTTCAAGGGCGAGCGGCAGTTTGCCGATGACCTCACAGCCATCTTTCAGATCGAGCAGCAAATCGACTTCGACGACTCCGGCACCGAATTCGCCACCCGCGACACCTTTGGCGGCCTGAAGGGCGATTGGGGGATGCTGCGCGTTGGTAAATTTGACACTCCCTTCAAGCGCGCTAGGGGCCCGGCCAACTTCTTTGGCGACCAAGTCGGCGACATGCGCAACTTGACGCGAACCAATGACCATGGTCGTTTCGATGAGCGTTTCAAAAATAGCATTCACTACCGCTCCCCATCGTTTAACGGTCTGGTAGGAGACATCCAGTATTCCGTCGATAATTCCGGGCAATCCACCGCAGAAGATGCTGAAAATCGCGCAGTGAGCACCTCCCTGAGCTTCCGCAATGGGCCTGTAAATGTGGTGGCGGCCTATGAAAATCAGAGCATCTATCGCGCCGAAGGCTCACAAAGCAGTTTCGTGGTAGAACCCGACGGCAATGTGACTAGTGTGACAAGTGATGTGGAAGGCTTTGACTACGATGCCGAAGCATGGCGTCTGGCCGGCTCCTATCAGATCACGCCCGTATTTCGCTTGGGCGCCCTTTACCAGGTAACCGAAAGCACCCGTGGCGTTGAGGACCAGGAGGGCAAGGTCTACGGGCTAGGCGGTCAATACAAGGCCAGCCCCAACGTGTACCTGAACGCCCACTGGTTCACCCTGGACTCCGACTTGGATGACAATGACGCCAGTTTATATGCCATTGGCTTGGAGTATCGCATGGACAGCGCACTTCGCTTCTATGGGAACATCGCCGTTACCGACAACGACGACAATTCGAGTCTGACTTCCTGGAGTGCCGCCCGTAGTGCCGGCCCCGGTGGTGCTGCCGGTGAAAAAGCCACCGCCTTCTCCCTGGGCATGCGTTACGACTTCTGATCACCCCCTGTGATCGGGGCAGGGATGCCCCACTCCTCTGCAAGTGCAAGTATGGCGATCCTGGCCCGGTCTCACCCCCGGGCCTTTTTTATGGGCTTGCAACAGAACGATCACAGCAGCTTCAACCTCCTGAAAGATACCTCATTCAGGATGGAAAATCTGTCCTGGGGGGCAAACCGGGACACC
>NZ_JAJNAN010000050.1:0-20894 GCF_022227565.1 Ectothiorhodospira sp. 9100 | reverse complement strand
CAATAGCCAGCCCAGCAGCACAGCCAGTGCCAGGGCCACCAGGGCGGCGATGCTCATGCTGGTGGTGGATGCGGTGGCGGTGCGCTCAGCCTGAGCACTCACCGCCTCCCGTTGCTGTGCAAGCCCGGCACCCAGATCACTCAGCAATCCGCGAAGTGTTTCCAGATGGCCCAGGGTCGGTCCCCGATAGATCTCCAGACCCCGTTCACGATCGCCGTTTTCCACGGCGCGCAGGATGCGGATAGCGGTCTGATGCAGTTCCCTGTGGGGCTGCTCAATGGCGTCGAAGGTGCGACGAAACTCCCCGGGCGCCTGCTGATAGGCATCGCTGTTGCGAAAGCTGTAATACCACTGCCCAAAATCACACTGGGTGTAGTCCAGTTGCCCTTGAAACTCGGAGCCCAATACGAAGACGTTGGCCAAGTCATTCACCCAGGCCAGGTGATCCACCTCCTTTTGCACCTGGAAGATGGCCTGTTCGTAAGTGTCAGCCATACGCGCCTGGGCGTCGCCCATTCGATTCAGGCCATTCCATCCAATCACGGCAATCACCAGCAAGATCAGAAGAACGATAGCAAACGAGCCGGCCAGTTTACGGCCGATGGTCAGGGAGGACAGCATGGCTGAGGATCCGTGTTGGGTGCGCCAAGCACATTCTATTCGGTTTCATTGTCTATCGGCATGATGAGTTGCCTCTTGAGCACTCGCATCCTGGTCGAGCGCTGTGATCAACTCGTTACGATCCGGATTGAGGGGGATGCCGCGGGGAGGCAGGGGAGACTGCCTTAGCCTGGCCGGCGTTGTGTCATCCGTGTGATCAGTGCATCGCCCAGGCGAAAGCACACCAGGCCTGCCAGGACGGTGACACTGGCGAGTACCTCGGGGCGATCTCCCCGGTCCACCAGAGCAAAATGCCACAGACCGCCCGCCGCAGAGAGATACGCGAGGCGATGCAACCACCGCCAGCGGTGCAGCCCCAGGAGTGTCTGGGCGCGGCGTACCGAGGTGAGCACCAGGGGAATGAGCAGCAGCAGACTGATCATTCCTAACTGCAGGTGGAGCATGCGGCTGATCTCCTCGAAGATGAAGTCCCAGAGCCAGGCCTGTTCCAGGCCAAGCCAGACCAATAGGTGCAGGCTCAGGTAGGTAAAGGCCCAAAGGCCCATCGGCCGGCGCACGACCATGAAGGCCGTCCATCCGGTCAGGCGGAACGCCGGCCCCAGGGCCAGGGTGGCCAGCAGCCAGTAGAGCCCCCAGCGGCCCAGGTGATGCAGCAGGGCTTCTTCCGGCAATACACCCAGATGATCGGCATGCCAGGCCCAGAGCAGCCAGGCCAGTGGAGTTGCCGCGGCAGCCAGTACCCCCAGGCGCGCCAGGGTATGCCAGGGGAGGGAAGGGGGGCG
Organism: Ectothiorhodospira sp. 9100; assembly: GCF_022227565.1. Lineage (NCBI taxonomy): Bacteria > Pseudomonadati > Pseudomonadota > Gammaproteobacteria > Chromatiales > Ectothiorhodospiraceae > Ectothiorhodospira > Ectothiorhodospira sp. 9100. Next base: position 19,491 of record NZ_JAJNAN010000050.1, on the reverse strand, counting down.
TGGTTCCCGCATCAAAAATGTTTCTCCAGATCCATGCCGGTGTACAGGGAGGCGACCTGGGCCTCGTAGCCGTTGAACATCTCGGTACGGCGTCGCCCGCGCTCACCCAGGCGACGTTCCGTGGCCTGGTGCCAGCGAGGATGTCGCACGTTCGGGTTCACGTTGGCATAAAAGCCATATTCCCGGGGTTGGCTGGCTTCCCAGGAACCCACTGGCCGGTCTTCCACCAGGCGGATGGAGACAATGGATTTGATGCTCTTGAAACCGTATTTCCAGGGCACCACCAGGCGCAGTGGTGCGCCGTTCTGGTTGGGCAGCACCTCGCCATACATGCCCACTGCCAGCAGGGTCAGCGGATGCATGGCCTCGTCCAGGCGCAGACCCTCCCGATAGGGCCAGTCGAGGATGTCCCGGCGTTGGCCCGGCATCTGCTCAGGGTCGTGCAGCGTCTCGAATGCCACGAAGCGGGCCCGGGAGGTGGGCTCGAAACGCCGCAGCAGATCCCTCAGGGGAAAACCCACCCAGGGGATCACCATGGACCAGGCCTCCACGCAGCGCAGCCGGTAGATACGCTCCTCCAGATCATGGGGTTTGAGAATATCCTCCAGGGGGTAGGTTCCAGGCCGTCCTACTTCGCCTTCAATGCTCACCGACCAGGGATCGGTACGCAGTTGCTGGGCATGCCTTTTGGGGTCTTCCTTGCCTGTGCCGAACTCAAAGAAATTGTTGTAACTCGTGGCTGTTTCCCGGTCGGTGAGGGTTTCGTCGGTGCCCAGGCGCCCGGGCTCGGCTTCGGACACCTGGTCCCGCCAGGCCAGGGCGCTGGCTGGGAATAAGCCGGGTAGGGCAGTGGCGCCCAGCACGGCGGCTGCTTGTTTCATGAATCGCCTGCGCTGGGCATAAACGTCCCGGGGCGTGATCTCATGACTGGGCGGGATGGGGTAGCGGTAACGGGCCATGAGAGGCACCTCTCACATTGGAATGTGCGGTTGGTTGATCAGGCTCATGGCTTTGACCATAAGTCAGCGCGTAGGTTGAGCATGCCCGGCGTTCATCGCACAAAGAGTTTAGAGTCAGTCTAACCAAGCTGACCGATAATGCGCCTCCAAGGCCGAGGGTTGATCAGGAGCAGCAGTGGCCCCTGGCAATCTTCAGCCTGAGCCGGGGCCAGGCCATTCCCCGGAACTGTCTCTAAGCGGTTACACTTTCGGGATGAATCTGGATACAGGGAAGCCCATGCAATCCACCATCCTGATTGTGGATGACGAGCCTACCAATCTGGCATTGCTGACTGAACTGCTCCGTCCGCATTATCGGGTGCGGGCGGCTCAGTCCGGTCACCATGCCCTGCGTGCGGTGCGCGTGGATCCGCGACCGGATCTCATCCTGCTGGATGTGGTGATGCCGGAACTGGACGGCTATGGGGTGCTCCGGGAATTGCGGTCCCATCCTGATACCCGCGGGGTTCCGGTCATCTGAGTCACCATCCTCGGTTCCGGCATGTTCTCAGCCCCGCCCATATCGACCTGCTGGCCAAGTCTGCCCCCCTGCACGATATCGGCAAGGTGGGCATTCCTGACGCCATTCTCTGCAAACCTGGTCCTTTGACCGCAGAGGAATGGAGCATCATGAAGACCCACGCCCGTCTGGGATTTGATGCCATTGAACGGGCTGAGGCCGATGTGGACAAGCCGGTCCCCTTTCTCATGCTAGCCAAGGAGATTGCCCGCTGGCACCATGAGAAATACGATGGCAGCGGTTATCCGGATGGGCTCAGCGGCGGAGACATTCCGGTGTCCGCGCGTATCATGGCCGTGGCGGATGTCTTCGATGCCATGACCTCCCCCCGGGTGTACAAGCCGGCCATGCCTCTGGAAAAGGCTCGCGAACTGATTGTTCAGGGGAAGGGCTCGCAATTTGATCCGGATGTCACCGAGTGTTTTCTGGCCATTTTTGATCAGTTTGTTGCCGTGGCGCGCCGCCACCCGGATACCGTTCCTTGCTGAGGCACGCCGCTTTGCATGATCCGCGATAGTGCATGCCCCCTTGCCCTTTCATTGCGGAGTCTGATCCGATGACCACTCCTTGCGGGGATTCCAGTGCCCGTCTCCGTGAGCGGGAAGAGCTCCTGGGGCAGTTCATCGAGCATGCTCCGGCCGCACTGGCCATGTTCGATCATCGCATGTGCTACCTGGCCACCAGCCGCCGCTGGCGGGAAACCTATGGTCGGGGCAATCAGGAAGTGCCGGGTACCTGTCATTACGATGTCTTCCCCGAGATCGGTCCAGGGTGGCGCGAGGTCCATCGCCGCGGACTGGGCGGAGAAGTACTGCGGGCGGAGGAGGATTGCTTTGAGCGCGCCGATGGGGTGGTGCAGTGGCTGCGCTGGGAGGTGCGTCCCTGGTACCGGGCGGGCGGTGACGTGGGGGGCATCATGATCCTCTCCGAAGATATCTCCGAGCGCCACGAAAACGCCCTCATGCTCCGCCTTCAGGCGCGCCGTGCCGAAGCGATGCTGGCCATGCCCCGGGAGGCGGAGGCCCAGGGCGAGGCAGGCCTGATGCAAGTTGGTCTGGAGGCAGCCGAGGACCTCACGGACAGTCATGTGGGCTTCATTCGGTTTCTTCACGACTCTTCAGCCGGGGGTGAACGGATGGCCTGGTCTCGCCGTGATGTGGACGAGGACGGCAACGTCACCCTTCAGCGTTTTTGTCCTCTGGATGGTGGACGGGCTTGGGCTCACGTCTTGCGTGACACCGCCCCCCTGACGATCAATGATGCCCCGGCCCTGGCGGAACGTCTTCACGGGGGGCAGGACTATCCTGCGTTCACGCGTCTATCGACGGTGCCCGTGCTCGAGGAGGGACGGGTGGTGATGGTCCTCGGCGTGGGCAATAAATCACAGAATTACACCCCCATGGATGTGGAAACCTTACGCCTGATGGCCGAGCAGATCTGGCATCTGGTGCAGCGGCGTCGTACCGAGGCCGAATTGCGGCAACACCGGGATCATCTGGAAACGCTTGTCCAAACCCGCACCACTCAACTGGAAGAGGCGCGGCAGCGGGCCGAGGAGGCCAACCGCGCCAAGAGTGCCTTTCTGGCCAACATGACTCACGAAATACGCACGCCTTTGAATGCCATTGTCGGCCTGGTGCACCTGTTGCGCACCGGCGAAAAGGCCGCTGGGCAAGATGAAAAGCTACAGAAAGTGGACAGCGCCGCCAAACACCTGCTGTCCATCATCAGTGACATCCTGGATATCTCCAAGATCGAGGCGGGCCGCTTTGTTCTGGAAACCAGGGATTTTCATCTATCGGCCGTGCTGGATCATGTGGCTTCGGTGATCTCTGAGGCGGCCCAGGCCAAGGGATTGCTGTTGGAAACCGATGCTGAATCCGTGCCCCAGTGGTTGCGCGGCGATCCGGCCCGGTTGCGCCAGGCCTTGCTCAACCTGGCAGGGAATGCCATCAAGTTCACCGAGCATGGCAGCATTCATCTGCATGCGCGTCTCATGGGGGAGGATGCGCATGGCCTGAGGGTGCGCTTTGAGGTGCGTGATACGGGCGTGGGGATTGCCGCGGAGCACCGTAATCAACTCTTCGAGGCCTTTCGACAGGCGGATACCTCCATCACGCGACGCTACGGCGGCACCGGTCTGGGGCTGGTGGTCACCCGGCGCCTGGCAGAACTGATGAACGGCAGTGTGGGGCTGGAGAGCGAGGAGGGGCAGGGCAGTCTGTTCTGGTTCGAGGTGGCCCTTGAACGCAGTCGGGGTGAGCGGGCGCAGCCTGTTCGGTTCCCGCTGCTTGCCCCGGCGCCCGGGCCTGCGCCCGAGGACTTCAAGGCTCATGCCGGCGCACGTGTGCTGGTGGTGGAGGATAATCCGATCAACCGAGAGGTGGCACTGGAACTCCTGCAGCGGGTGGGCCTTGTCGTGGACACAGCCGAGGATGGCCGGGCTGCCCTGGCCATGGCTCGGGGGGTGCACTATGACCTGATTCTCATGGATGTGCAGATGCCACGCATGGATGGTCTCACCGCCACGCGGCGCATGCGCGCACTGCCTCAGGGGGGCAATACCCCGATCCTGGCCATGACGGCCAACGTGTTTGCCGAGGATCGTCTTGCCGCCCTGGAGGCTGGCATGAACGATTTCATACCCAAGCCTGTGGAGCCCGATGCCCTGTATCGGGTGCTTTTGAGGTGGCTGGGAGACAAGGATATCGCAGCTCACTCATCTCCCTCAGGGGCAACGCCACCGGCGAGTGGATACGAGACCGGCGGGCATGTTCATGGGTTTCGGATGCCCCGTGGGCTGGAGGTGGACACCGCCCGTCGGCTCGACAGCGCAAGGCTTGTACCGTTATTTCTGGAATATCATCAGGAGGATGCGAACAAGCTGAGGGAGATGGGGGCGCGGGGGGATTGGCAGGGCGTCAAGCGCCGCGCCCATTCGCTCAAGGGTGCCGCCGGCAACCTGGGCGTGGGGCGTATTGCCACCATGGCGCGCAGCCTGGAAAAGGTAGGGGGCGATCCGGGGAGCCTGGAAGACTTCATTGGCTTGTGCGAGCAACTGCAAGTGGAACTGGATCAACTGGTGCGCGAGGTGGAGGGCGAGCACCGCACTTCGGAGTCCGGCCGGGCGGTGGCGGTCGGGCTGTCGGCTGACGAGGCACGGACGGTGCTGAGACGCATGGAGGCACTGCTGGCCTGCGATGACACTGCCGTCATCGATCTGTTCGAGCAATACCGGGAGACGCTGGCGCCCCACTTGGGAGGTCGATACTCGGCTCTGACCCGCAGTGTGGAAGGTTTCGATTATCCTGGCGCACTGAGCATCGTGCGCCTCTGCCGCCAGGCTCTGTCATGAGGAATGGGGTTCTGGGAAAAAGGCTTCAGGGAATGGTGCGGATGCCGATAAAACCCACATGCGCTCCGCTCAACGGCCCGGGCGAGCCCCATGGTGCGAGCCTCAAAGCACAGATATCCGGAGAATGACAAGTGCTCAAGAATATCAGTCTTAAAGTGCGTTTGATCGTGGTGATCGCTTTCCTTTCGGCCCTGTTGATGGTGATCGGAGGCATGGGGTTGGCTGGAATGCAGGCTGCCAACGGTGGTCTGGAGACCGTCTATGAAGATCGACTGATCCCCTCGCAGCAGATTGCCGAGATCGAGAGCCTGATGCAGGCCAATATCATTCAACTCAATCTGGCGGCCATGCATGATCCCCGCCTGGAAGAGAGCCGTCTGCACGATCATCCCATTGGTCTGCATACCAATGCGGTACGCGATAACATCAGTCGCATCGACCAGATATGGAATACCTACATGGAGACGTTCCTCACCCCCGAGGAGGAACGCCTGGCCCAGCAGTTCGTGGACCGGCGCGGGCGTTTCGTGCGCGAGGGCCTGCTGCAAAGCGTGGAACTCTTCGAGCAGGGGCAATACGCCGAAGGGAACATGCGCATGGTCGAGGTGACCAATCCGCTGTTCGGCGAGGCGGTGGAGTCGGCCCGGGCACTGCTGGAACTGCAGCGTACCGTGGGCAGCCAGGAGTTCGAATCAGCAGTGGCCGCCTACGAAACCACCCGCAATCTGGCCGTGATCATGATCGTGGGGGGCGTACTCATCTCGGCCCTCATGGGCTTCCTGTTGATCCGCGCCATCGTCACGCCGCTGAACCGGGCCGTGGGGTATTTCGATGCCATTTCGCACGGCAATCTGGATAACGAGATCGTCATCACCAACAACGACGAAGTGGGCAAGGTGCTGGGTAACCTTGCTGAGATGCAGAGCAAGCTGAAGGCGGATATCACGGAAACCCGTCGGGTTGCCGCGGAGAATCTGCGTGTGCGCTTCGCCCTGGACAGTGTGTCCTCCAGTGTGATGGTGGCGGCGCCGGATATGGAAATCATCTACACCAATGCAGCCCTGAACGACATGTTCCGGGTCGCCAGCCGGCAAATCCAGACGGAGTTGCCCGGTTTCGACGCGGATGCCTTGCTGGGCGCGCACATTGATGTCTTCCGCGACAAACTGGGTCAGTCTCGCCAGCAAATGGAAAACAGCAACGTCAGCGTGAGTACGGAGTTGAATATCGGCGGACGGATATTCAGACTGACCGCGAGCCCGATTTCCAATGACGAAGGTCAGCGGGTGGGCACCGTGATGGAATGGGCCGATCGCACCAGTGAGGTGCAGGTGGAGAAGCAGGTCACCTCATTGGTGGAAGGCGCCGTCAAGGGGGACTTCTCTCGCCGCGTGGCCACCGAGGAACTTGACGGGTTTTTCGAACGCCTTGGACTGGGGGTGAACAACCTGATGGAAAAGACGTCCGTTGGCCTGGCCGAAGTGGCGGGTGTCTTGAATGCTGTTTCCAAGGGTGATCTGACCCGACAAGTGACGGGGGAGTACGAGGGTACCTTCGGTGACCTCAAAGACGACACCAACAGGACGGTCGCCAGCCTTAAGGATCTCATTGGCCAGATCAAGGATTCCGTGGATGCCATCAATACCGCTTCGCGGGAGATTGCCGTGGGCAATACGGATCTCTCCCAGCGCACGGAGGAGCAGGCGTCCAGTCTGGAGGAGACCGCTTCAAGCATGGAGGAGCTGACCTCCACGGTGAAACAGAACGCCGACAATGCGCGCCAGGCCAATGAGATGTCCAGCCAGGCCAGTGACGTGGCCCAAAGCGGCGGCGAAAAGGTACGCGAGGCGGTGGAGTCCATGAAGGAAATCACCTCAAGTTCCGAGAAAATCAGTGACATCATCACCGTGATTGATGGCATCGCCTTCCAGACCAATATCCTCGCCCTGAACGCCGCTGTGGAAGCCGCTCGCGCTGGAGAGCAGGGGCGTGGATTCGCGGTGGTGGCTGCCGAAGTGCGCAACCTGGCTCAGCGCTCCGCTTCAGCTGCGAAGGAAATCAAGGATCTGATTGCCGAAGATTCCGTAACGGTCGAGAGGGGTAGCAGGCTGGTGCTGGAGGCAGGAGATGCCATGGACGAGATGGTCTCTCAGGTGAAGCGTGTCTCTGATCTCATCAGCGAGATCGCCGCCGCCTCGGATGAGCAGAGCACGGGTATCGAGCAGGTGAATAGTGCCGTCACCCAGATGGACGACGTGACCCAGCAGAATGCCTCGCTGGTGGAGGAGGCCGCGGCAGCGGCGGAGTCCCTGGAGGAGCAGGCCCAGAGCCTGGCACGGGCGGTGAGTGTTTTCCGGGTGGATGCACTGGGGAGTGGCGGTGGTTTGATGGGCCGGACGGGCCCCTCGCCGGCACTTCCGAGGCCCTGAGAGGGGATGTGCCCACCGCGCCCCTCATCCCCGGCCCTTCTCCCCGAAGGGGAGAAGGGAGTGTTAGAGAGGATAGGCCTGTCGCCTTAAAGCCCCTCCCCCCGAAGGGGAGAGGGGAGTGTTAGAGAGGATAGGCCTGTCGCCTTAAAGCCCCTCCCCCCGAAGGGGAGAGGGGAGTGTTAGAGAGGATAGGCCTGTCGCCCTAAAGCCCCTCTCCCCTTCGGGGAGAGGGGTTGGGGTGAGGGGGGCTTAGACCAGCACGTGACTCATGACTTATCGTGCCCCCATCTGCTTCTCCAGTTTGGCCCAGGTATCCCGCAAGGTGACTGCCCGATTGAACACCGGTCTTTCCGGCGTGCCGTCCGGGTCCGGCACGAAATACCCCAGGCGCTCGAACTGAAAACACTCACCCGGCCGGGCCTTGGCGGCGGCGGGCTCCAGGCGGGCATTTTCCAGCGTGACCAGGGACTCGGGGTTGATGTGCTCGACGAAATCCTTGTCCTTGTCACCTGCCGGATGGGGCACCTGAAATAGCCGGTCGTACAGGCGTACCTGGGCGGGCACGGAGTGCGCTGCCGAGACCCAGTGGATGGTCCCCTTCACCTTGCGATCCGCCCCGGGCTGACCGGAGCGGGTTTCCGGGTCCAGGCTGCAACGCAGTTCCACCACCTCGCCGGCCTCGTCCTTGATCACCTCGTCACAGCGGATGATGAAGGCGTTGCGCAGGCGCACCTCGCCACCCGGTTTGAGCCGGAAGAACTTCTTGGGGGCCTCCTCCATGAAGTCATCCGCCTCGATGTAGATCTCCCGGGTCATGGCCACCTGGCGCGTGCCCATCTCCGATTTCTGGGGATGCACCGCGGCCTCCAGCCACTCCGTTTCGCCCTCGGGGAAGTTGGTCAGCACCAGCTTCAGTGGCTTGAGCACGGCCATGGTGCGCGGGGCACTCTCGTTCAGGTCATTGCGCAGGGCATTTTCCAGTACACCGAAGGGGATGATGGAATCCGCCTTGGTGACCCCGATTTCCTGGCAGAACTGGCGAATCGACTGGGGCGTGAAGCCCCGGCGACGGATGCCGGCCAGGGTGGGCAGACGCGGATCGTCCCAACCTTGCACGTAGCCCTCGTCCACCAGGCGGGTGAGACGTCGCTTGGAGAGAACGGTGAAATCCAGGTTCAGGCGGGAGAACTCGATCTGTATCGGGCGCGAGGGCACCGGCAGGTGCTCCAGCAGCCAGTCGTAGAGGGGACGGTGGTCCTCGAACTCCAGGGTGCACAGAGAATGGGTGACATGCTCGATGGCGTCACTCTGCCCGTGGGCGAAGTCGTAGCTGGGGTAGATGCACCACTGGTCACCGGTGCGCGGGTGAGTGAGCCGGCGGATGCGGTAGATCACCGGGTCGCGCAGGTTGATATTGCCGGAGGCCATGTCGATGCGTGCCCGCAGCACATGGGCGCTGTCGGCAAATTCGCCGGCACGCATGCGCTCGAACAGATCGCGGCTCTCCTCCGGGGGGCGGTCGCGAAAGGGGCTCTCGGTACCTGGTTCGGTGAGCGTGCCGCGCTGCTGGCGGATAGTGTCGGCGTCCTGGCTGTCCACGTAGGCCAGGCCGTGATCGATCAGGTACAGGGCCCACTCATAGAGTTGCTCGAAGTAATCGGAGGCATGACGCTCGTGTTTCCAGGTGTAGCCCAGCCAGCGGACGTCTTCCTTGATGGCATCGATATACCGCTGCTCTTCCTTGGCCGGGTTGGTGTCGTCAAAGCGCAGATTGGTGTGGCCCCCGAACTCCTCGCCCATGCTGAAGTTCAGGGCGATGGACTTGGCGTGACCCAGGTGCAGGTAGCCGTTGGGCTCTGGCGGGAAGCGGGTGATCACCTGCTGGCAGTGTCCGGCCTCCAGTTCCTTGCGAATACGGTTGCGGATGAAGTGGCTGGGGGCCTGGGGTTCGGGTGTGGTCATGGGGTCCGGTGCGTTATGAATAAGTCAGCGCCGGATTATAAGTGTCCGGCCAACCGGGAGCCAGCGTGGGCCATTCGTGTACGCGTTTTCCCAGGGCGCACGGCTCCCCTTTTCGACCGGCTCGACGGACTCTCCATTGAGCCGGTTTTTCGACTCATTCATAGCCTTGCGCGTGGGTGGGCATTGATCAAGTGGCTACCGCCTCTATACTTGGGCTGTTTCGGGGGGATCCTGCCCCTGGTCCAGGAGCATGCCCATGGGTGGCCATACGCGGGAATCCCCACTCGCAACACAATCCAGGTCCCGTTCCGCGTTGCGCGCTGCCTTTTCCCTTCGGTGGCTGATTGGCATCCCTGTGGTGCTGATCACCGTCCTTTCCGCTGGCTTCGTGGCTTGGCTGGCGATTGCAGACGGCCGGGATGCGGTGAACGATATTGCCCGGCAACTGCGTACCGACATACTCACGCGGGTGGAGGATCAGCTCACCCACTACCTGAGCATCCCCGCACAGGTCAATGAAGATAATGCGCGGGCATTGCGCAGCGGGATCCTGGATCTGGATGACCCCACCCTCGTGCAGCGTTATTTCCATGGTGTGATCGAAAGCCAGCCATCGCTGGCTTATTCCTTTTTTGGTACCCCTGAGGGCGAGTTCTACGGGGCGCGTCGGACAGCCGATGGCAGTGTACAGGTGGTGCGCGCGGGGAAAGTGACCGGGGGTGATTCCCATAATTTCTCCACCAACGACTTGGGCGATGCCCTGGAGCTGAAGCAGGTCTACCCGAACTTTGATCCCCGCACCCGCCCTTGGTACCAGGCTGGCGTAGCCGCCGGACGTTCCACCTGGACACCCATCTACCGACACTTTGTCATCCACGACCTGGCCCTGACCGCCTCCCGACCCCACTATGACGCCGATGGAGAGTTGCTGGGGGTGTTTGCCGTGGACTATGTTCTCACTCAAATCCATGATTTTCTGCGCTCCCTGGATTTGACGCCGAATGCTCAGGTGTTCGTCATGCAGGGTGATGGCCATCTGGTGGCGGCCTCCACGGCCCCGAAAGGGGGCTTTTTTGAGGAGGTACAAGGCCAGTTCCTGCCCATCCCCGCGGCGGAGTCGGGGGTGGCCTCTGTTGAGGCAGCGGTCGGGTTGCTGCAGCAGCGCCCGGGTGGGTTGGTATCCATATTCGAGGACGAATTCCTGAGCTTTTCCCTGGACGGAGAAACGAAGTACCTTCAGCTCAGGCCGTTCTCTCCAGCCCCTGGGCTGGATTGGCTTTTGGCGGTGGTGGTGCCGGAAAAAGACTTCATGAGCGGGATTCAGGATCAGACCCGTGCCACCCTGACGATCATCGCAGCCGTGCTTTTGCTGGCGGGGTGGCTGGGGTTCGTGATGGCCGGTCGCCTGGCCGCGCCCATGGAGCGTCTGGGGCACGACGCCGATGAACTCGCCAGAGGGCAGTGGGACCGCAAACCGCGTCGCACCCCGATCCGTGAATACAATCGACTGGATCGGGCCTTCCAGGCCATGGCCCGGCAGTTGCGGGATCAGTTTCAACGTCTTCAGGAGCAGTCCGCGGAGATTCAGGAGCAGAATCGCCAGCTCGAGCAGCGCGTGGCGGAACGTACGGCGGAACTGAGCCGCACCACCAGCCGGCTGCGTGCCTTCTTTGAGAATATCCCGGGCTACATTGTCATTATTGATCGGGATTACCGCATCGTCAGTGTCAGTCAGAGCTTGTTGGAGGTATTCGGCATCGACGAGCTGGAAAAGGTACTCCATCAACCCTGCTACCAACTGGCCTGGGAACAGTCTGGCCCCTGCGTACAGTGTGCACTGGAAGCGTGTTTCCAAACCGGGCAGCCTGTGGTGCGCTACTCAACGCCTGCCGAGGAGGCCAGATTTGGGGGCCGTTCCATGCAGATCTTCAATGGTCCCATCCTGGATGATCAGGGGGAGATCATTGGCGGCATGGTCTACTACTCGGATGTGACCGATCTGCGTGTCCTTGAACGTCAGTTGATCGCGGCACGGGAGGTGGCCGAGGCGGCCAATCAGGCCAAGAGTGAGTTCCTGGCGCGCATGAGCCATGAAATCCGTACCCCCATGAATGCCATCCTGGGCCTCAGCGAATTGGTGATGCTGGAGGGGCTGGAGGGACAATCCCGTGAATTCATGCAGATCATCCAGCATTCGGCCCAGCACCTGCTGACGGTGATCAACGACATCCTGGATCTTTCCAAGATCGAGGCAGGACGCATGGAATTGTTGGTGGCGGATTTTGATCTGCACCTGGCACTGGAGCAGATGGTGGGTACTCTGCGGGTGTCTGCCCGCGAAAAGGGGCTGGAGTTGGTCATGGACCTGGCCCCCGATGTGCCTCGTTATCTGCGCGGTGACAGGCACCGCCTGGGGCAGATACTCATCAACCTTGTGGGGAACGCCATCAAGTTCACCGCAGAGGGCGATATCCAGGTACGTGTCCGGCTTCTCGACACCATCGGAGCAGAGGTGGACATCGGCTTTGAGGTCATCGACACCGGCGAGGGGATACCGGAGGACCGCCAGGGAGAGATCTTCGATACCTTCACCCAGGTGGATGGATCGGCACGACGCCGGTACGGAGGCACTGGGCTGGGGCTGGCCATTACCCGGCAATTGGTGGAGAAGATGGGCGGGTGTATCCGCGTGGCCAGCCGGCCCGGACAGGGCAGTACCTTCCGCTTCAATGTGGTGCTTGAGTCGGGCGATCCGGAGAGGGTGCCCGTGACCGAGGACGCCCATTCGATGGGGGCGACCGTGCCCCGTCAGCCCCGTGCCTGGCGGACGCTGCTGGTGGAGGATACGCCCGCCAATGTGGTGGTGGCCGAACAGTTGCTCAAGCGTCTGGGTCATGAGGCCGTTGCGGTGACGGATGCCGAGTCTGCCTTCGAGCAACTTCTCTTTGAACGCTTTGATCTGGTGCTGATGGATGTGGAAATGCCTGGGATGAACGGTTTTGAGGCCACCCGGCACATCCGTGACGGTGGCACCGGTGAAGCCAACCGGACGCTGCCCATCATCGGACTGACTGCCCATGCCCTCAGTGAGTACCGTGAGCGGGGGCTGGACGCGGGGATGGATGACTACATCTTCAAGCCCATCAGTCTTGGGGAGCTGGGGCGAACCATTGATCATGTCATGAGCCACTGCACCACGGCGGCCTCGGCACGTTCAGATGTCTCGGAGCCGGCGCCCACCGCACCTGGCGTGGATCTGGCACTGGTGATGCAGCGCCTGGGCGGGGATCGGGAACTGCTCATCGAGATCCTGCTCACCATTCTTCCGGACCTGCCTGAGAAGATGAGTGCACTGGCCCAGGCCCTGGATGACGCAGACGGCCACGCCGCTGCACGGATTGCGCACACCCTCAAGGGGCATCTGGGAACCATTGGCGCCCAGCGGGCAGCTGGGCAGATCGAGGCCCTGGAAACGCTGGTGCGTCGGGATCACCTCCAGCAGGCCTCAGCCTGGCTGGATGCCATCACGGCCGAACTGCATCATGTCTACGATGGCATCCCCACCGCCCTCAAGGGGGTATTGGCGGGGATGCCGGGGGAGGATGCCGCCGTGCGTGATGGTTTGTCTCAGGTGGAGACGCTGGCGCGCGAGTTGCGTACCGCGGGGGGGTGATCCGGCAATGCCTCAAACTCCAGGGGGGCGGCCTCTGGCTGATAGAGATAATCCCGGGTTTCGGGGACCACCCCGTGAAGTTTCGCCAATTGCACCTGGAATACCACCTGGCCCCAGTAGCGAAAACTGCCTTCGCAGGTGGCCAGGTAAAACTCCCACATGCGGCAGAATCGTTCATCAAAGTGTTCGGTGGCCTCATCCCGAATCATCTGAAAGCGCCGGTACCATTCGGCGAGGGTGTCGGCATAGTGCAGGCGCCATACGTCCACGTCGGTTGCCATCAATGGTGTTTTTTCCACTGCGGCGGCCACTTCCGACAGGGCTGGCGTGTAACCGCCCGGGAAGATGTGACGGGCCAGCCAGGCGTTGGTCTTGCCCGGTGGATCGATGCGGCCAATGGTGTGCAGCAATGCCACCCCCTCGGGCTTGAGCAGGTCGTGCACGTGTTGAAAATAGCGCCGATAATAGGGTTGCCCCACGTGTTCGAACATGCCCACGCTAACGATGCGATCGTAACGATTCCGGTGTTCCCGATAGTCCTGCAGGTGAAAACGCACCCGATCCGACAGTCCGCGACGTTCAGCCTCGGTACTGGCAGCGCGCAACTGTTCCCGGGACAGTGTGACGCCGTCCACCTGGACATTCGCCTGTTCCGCCAGATGAAAGGCCATGCTTCCCCAGCCGCTGCCGATGTCCAGGACACGCATGCCCGGCTGTAATAACAGTTTGCGGTGAATGATATTTGCCTTGGCCTGCTGGGCCTCTTCCAGGGTCATGTCGGGGCGGCTGAAATAGGCGCAGGAGTAGAACATGTCCTGGTCCAGAAAGCGTCGGAACAGCCATTCTTCCAGATCGTAGTGATGTGAAACGTTGCCGTAGCTGCGGGTGATGCGGTTGCCTTGCTCCCAGAGTCTGTGCAGCATGACGAAGGGCAGGCTGCGCCGTTTGCGGAACAGAGGCGCGAAGTTGCGCATCACCAGATGCACGAGCGGTCGCAACCCTTCAGGCCCTGGATCCCATCCGCCTTCCATGTAGGTTTCGCCGAAATTCAGGGCTGGATCCCAGGCGAGGCGTGTGAGCACCTTGCGATCGTGCACATGCAGACTGACCCGAGGTTCGCCGTGACCAAACTGCTTGCTGGAGCCATCGGGCAGGCGCAGTACAAGGGAACCCTCGCGCACCTGCCGATGCAGCTGTTGTTCAAGCCACATCGGTGTTGCCCTCCCTATGACGCTTCTGGTTGTCTTTCTGGTGAGTATAGTTCTGATCGACATAAGGACAATGCGTGCTGGGTCCTGAATTCCTTCGGGTGCCCGGCCTGACAGCGGATGGGCTGGCATGAGAACATTGAAAACGATCTATCCATCCCGCCTCCAGGCAGCCGGATCCTTGAGCATGACCCAAACCGCAACGTGTCCCATCGTGATCCGGCAGACGCCGGAGATGCATCTGAAATCCCCACGGCACCTTGACAGCACCCATCTGCCCCGAAAGATCAGGGTGTCCCGGGCCGCGGCCTGACCCATGGACATCTCATTGGAATGGATTCAACCATGATCCTTGAAGCCTGGTTCACGGCCCTGTTGATCCTGGGCATGCTGGCGGTGCTGACCTTCACCCGTGCCGCTCCCGACCTGGTGTTTGTGGGCGCGGTGGTGATCTTGCTGCTGGCAGGCATTGTCAGCCCGCAAGAGGCGTTTGCCGGTTTCTCCAACGAGGGCGTGATTACCGTGGCGGCCCTGTATGTGGTGGTGGCCGGCCTGCGTGAGACCGGCGGTATTCAGTGGATTGTGCAGTCCTTGCTCGGGCGACCGCGTTCCCTGTGGCGGGCGCAAGTGAGACTGACCACCCCGGTGGCGGTGATGAGCGCCTTTTTGAACAACACGCCTGTGGTGGGCATGCTGATCCCTGCGGTGAACGAATGGGCCCGCAAGCTGGATCTGCCGGTCTCGCGATTGATGATGCCGCTGTCGTTTGCTGCCATCCTGGGGGGCACCATCACGGTCATCGGTACCAGTACCAACCTGGTGGTCAATGGCCTTTTGATCGAACAGACCGGCACTGGCCTGGGCCTGTTCGACATCGCCTGGGTGGGTGTGCCTGTGGCGTTGCTTGGTCTGGGCCTCATGCTGGTCTTCGGGCGGTATCTTTTCCCCGATCGCCGTCCCCCCATGAGCCGGATCGATGATCCCCGGGAATATACCCTGGAGATGCTGGTAGAGGAGGGCGGACCTCTGGTGGGACGGAGCATCGAGGAGGCGGGATTGCGGCACTTGCCTGGAGGCTATCTCATGGAACTGGACCGCCAGGGTACCCTCATCCCCGCCGTGTCTCCCCAGCAGAAGCTGTGCGCGGGAGACCGTCTGATCTTCGTTGGGGTGGTGGAATCCATGGCCGATCTGCAGCGCATCCGCGGCCTTACCCCGGCCACCGGGCAGGTGTTCAAGCTGGATGGGCGACGTTCTGACCGGGCCCTGCTGGAAGTGGTGGTGTCCAATACCTGTCCGGTGGTGGGCATGACCATCCGCGATGGAGGATTTCGCAACCGCTATAACGCGGTGGTGATCGCCGTGGCTCGCAATGGCGAGCGATTGAATGACAAGATCGGGGACATTGTGCTGCGCCCCGGTGACACCTTGCTGGTGGAGGCCGGTTCAAGCTTTCTGGCCCAGAATCGCAATCGCCGGGATTTCTTCCTCATGACCCAGGTACAGGATTCCGCAACCCCTCGTCACGACCGGGCCTTGGTAGCCATGGGGATTCTGGCTGCCATGGTGGGCAGCGCCAGTCTGGGCCTGCTCAGCATGCTGGAAGCGGCCCTGGCGGCGGCGGGGCTGATGATTCTGAGTGGGTGTGTGAGCATGTTCAATGCGCGCGGCAGTCTGGATTGGTCGGTGCTGTTGACCATTGCTGCCGCTTTCGGTGTGGCCGCTGCCATGAATAATACCGGCCTTGCTCAGACGATTGCCTTGAATGTGACCGCACTGGCAGGCGAGCAGCCCTGGATGAATCTGTTGGTGGTCTATCTGCTCACTGCCCTGTTCACTGCGCTGATCACCAATAATGCCGCTGCCGTGCTCATGTTCCCCATCGCCTGGGCCGTGGCACAGGATTTGGGCGTGAGCCTGATGCCCTTTGCTGTGGCCATCATGTTCGCTGCTTCGGCCAGTTTCGCCACGCCGTTTGGCTACCAGACCAACCTGATGGTTTATGGCCCAGGGGGCTATCGTTTCAGTGACTATCTGCGCGCCGGCATCCCCATGACCGTGGTCACCGGGGCGTTGGTGATCCTGCTGGTGCCGCTCATCTGGCGCTGGTGAACCCGGCCTTCCCGCGAGGAATCATCGCCCCATGAATCTGCAGGAGCTGCAACGTCTTCACCTCTTCGAGCCGCTGGACAGCGATCAATTGGGTCGTATCCAGTCGAGCCTGCGCGAACGTCATTACCGCGCGGGCGAGCCCCTGTTTGCTCAGGGTGATCCGGCCGCGCATTTTTTCCTGGTAAAGAGCGGGACGATGAAGCTATACCTGCTCTCACGAGATGGCGACGAGAAGGTGGTGGAGGTCATTCAGTCCGGACAGTTGTTTGCGGAGGCCGTGATGTTCATGGATGAGCGACGTTACCCGGTGAACGCCTCGGCCTTGTCGGACACCCATCTGGTCATCTTCGATAACAGCTGTTTTCTGCAACTGCTGGCGGAATCCCCTGATCTCGCTCTCAAGCTCCTGGGCATCCTGAGCCGCCGCATGCACGGGCTGCTCAGTCATATCGATGAACTGACCCTGCATAATGCCACCTACCGCCTGGTCTCCTACCTGCTGGCTCAAGTGCATGCCCAGGCCGGCCAGGTGCGCCTGGCCATTCCCAAGCAGGTGATTGCTTCACGGCTGTCCATGAAACCAGAGACCCTGTCTCGCATTCTGGGCCGCCTGCGGGAGCAAGGTTTGCTGGCGGTGCAGGGGGAAACGCTGGTCCTGCTGGACGAGGCGGGGTTGCGACGGGTGCTGGAGTAGTATCAGTCGGTGGCCTGGCAGAACGGATGGGATACCCCCCCCGGATGCCATCCGGGTGAACATCCGGCATAATTAGCAGTCTCTAATAAACACTCCCATTGCCCATAAGGCTGCATATTTCATGTCCGATCAAGGCAAACGCCGTTCCAATCCCGTCCCCAGTTCCCGTTTTGGCCGTCTGTGGCACCTGGGCATGGCCTCCGGCACGCTGGCCGCCGGGATTGGCTTCAAGGGGCTGACGGAACTCACCCGCAAGAGCAATGGCAGTCGCCCGGCACGTATCGATCTGCCGGGCAAGCATGCGCAGCGCTTCACCAATCGTCTGGCGCGCATGCGGGGGGCAGTGATGAAAATGGGGCAGCTCATGTCCATGGATGGCACGGACCTGCTCAACGAGGAGGCCTCGGAGATCATGGGCGCACTGCGCCAGGCAGCGGAGCCCATGCCCTTGGGGCAGTTGAGCGGCGTGCTCAACCGGGAATATGGCAAGGGTTGGGAGCAGCAGTTCAGGCACATGGATCTTACCCCCATCGCAGCGGCTTCCATCGGCCAGGTACACAGGGCCGAAACCCGAGATGGTCGCACCCTGGCGCTGAAGATCCAGTTTCCCGGTGTGCGTGAGAGTATCGACAGTGACATCAATAACCTGGCGTTCCTGTTCCGTCAGTTCCGGATCATGCCCGCTGGTGTGGATCTGGGGCCCTTGTTCGAGGAAGCCCGTCTGCAATTGCACCGGGAGACCGATTACCAGACCGAAGCCGAGTCCCTGCAGGCCTATGGCGCCATGGTGGGGGATGATCCGAACCTGTTCGTGCCCCGATTGCATCCCGATCTGTCCACGGAAAACATCCTGGCCATGGACTTTGCCCCCGGCGAGCCAGTGGACCGGATGATCTCCGGCGACTATCCCCGGGAAGACCGTGACCGGGTGGCGACCCTGCTCAGCCGCCTGGGATTCCGGGAACTGTTCGATTTCGGGCTGGTACAGACCGACCCCAACTTCAGCAACTATCTCTATGACATGGAGTCCGGACGGGTGTCCCTGCTGGACTTCGGCGCCGCCCATCGTGTCCAGCCCCACTGGGTGGAGGTCTATCGCCACCTGGGGCAGGCGGCCTACTCTCAGGATCGGGAGGACATGCGTCAGGCATGCATCGAGTTGGGTTATCTCAAGGAGGACTCGGATTCAGGTGATGTGAACGAGATGCTGGATCTGCTATTGCTCTCCGGCGAGCCGTTGCGGCATGAGGGCCCCTACGACTTTGGTGCCTCCGATTTGTTTGAGCGGGTATATTATCGGGGCAAGGACTTGTTCATGGACGAGCGTTTCCGCCACATGCCCGAACCCGCCACGCTGTTCCTGCACCGCAAGTTCATGGGGATGTTCCTGCTGTGCCGCAAGCTGCGGGCGCGCGTGGATATCGGCGGGATGATGAGGCCTTACCTGGGCCTGGAAAAGCCGTAGCGAAGTTGAGTTCCGTGCTCAACTTCAACCGCGAACCTCAGTCGCCTGCCTGAAACAGGGGGGCGACGTGCAACCGAGCCAGGGACAGACCCGAAAGCCGTCGGGTCTTTGGGGAGGGGGCTTGCACCCCCTCCCCAGCCTTGATGTCACGATTCGGTGCGCGCATGAGTTCGGTGGCAAATGTATGGTGCATGCCGTGGGCGAGGGTCGGCTAAATGGCATCAGCGTTCGCGTGACTCCCGAACCGCGTCAAGTATGTTTGGCGTTGTGACGCTCGTGCTTACTCCAGGCACGTCAAACGGTGACTTGGGCTCTCTACGCTTCGCGCGAAGAGAAAATGTACTGCCGTCCTTTCTCCTGATTTCTACCTCTTCGCGCTGAGCCAGGACCAGCACTTTCGACAAGTTTTGCCGAGCTTCAGAGTATGTAAATACCTTCATCACGCTTACTCCAGAATCCTGATCCCAAGTTCTGTCGCTACCTGCTTCATACGACGATCAAGGGTCAGTAATGGACACGACAGCTCCTGCGCGCATCGCAAGAAATATGCGTCATAGGCGTAAATCTCCTGCTCCAGAGCAATCTGCAGCGAGCTATGTATATCTACGGACATCAACCGAACGGGAATTCGTCCAATCGACTTCTCGACCTCCAGGGCCTCTGACTGCGTAAGTTGACGACGCTTAACCATTGCAGAAAGCGCGTTGCCGATCTCATACGGCAAGATTTCAGGCGCCAACGCTGACGCGTCGACCGTGAGGCTGATGACACGGTCCCTTTCTGGTTCGTTCAAAGCAACCGCAAGGAAGATGTTGGTATCGGCAATAATGTCCATCCGGACAATTGTACATAGGCCTGCCGCGCATGCCTAGGTTCGCTGCCGTTCGCAATATATCCATAAGGGGGCGCTCGTAAGTGGTGCCTGGGCGGCAGCTCAGGGCCAGTTACTGCCCTTCGTCACTTGGTGTCTCTCCCCACCTACCCCGCGTTGCTGCTGTGGAGCGCTCAGTCGCTGACATTTCGGCACCCAGGGCGGAAAGCCTGTGACGCGGACGGCGTAGCCGTCCTTGGGTTC
>NZ_JAJNAN010000005.1:0-96229 GCF_022227565.1 Ectothiorhodospira sp. 9100 | reverse complement strand
AACTGTGACGGCGCACGGTATCATTGGTACTGAGGTGCCCACGCGGCACAGCGGTGCGGATCACGTACAGCACATCAAGGGCACTCCTCGGAGACTTGGGCAGCGCTTCCGCCATGAATTCGACTTCAGGCCCGCTGAGGTCAGGGAGGTGGACTAAGCCGAGATGGCAATACACCCACGCTCGCAGAGGCGTTGGTGCGGTACAATCTACCACGTGCCTTGGGAAGTGACGACCTTAATGCCTATCCGGCAGTCATCCCTCAGGGGTCAGGGCCTGCAAACGGCAGAAGTGAGTGACGATCCCGGTTCTGTAACTCTACTTGGTCATCCGGCAGGCTGTATAGATGCCGGATGACCAAGGTGTTGAAATTCTGTGCCACGTCATGCGGCCTCCTTGCTCTTGCGGGGTTTGTGATGCACCTTGGCCAGCATCCGCCGAACGGCCTCACAGTTCTCCGCATAGTTGAGCCTGGGCAGCGGATTACCCTGCTTTTACAGCAGGGTGTCACAGTCTTCCAGTCAAAGAATCCAAGCTGAATCGACTAGGGTTTAATCGGGCAGCTGGCTTGAGTAACTTATATCCGTGTCGAGGTAAATCTCCGAGGTTTTTGTATTTTTAGTAAACTGGCTCCCATTGACCGTCTACAGTTTTCTCATGGCCGGAGTTTTTCCTTTCGATGCTCGGCCTCTCCCCCCTATATGTTTTGCTTTTTATGAAAAGAAAATGATGGATAACTTCATGAGTGAACCCTCGTTTCAGGATGTTTCAAAATTGTCAGCGCTCGCCTTCTGGGGATTCGGTTTTTTTCTCTCACTCTACTGGCCGCTTGCGGTCACAGTGGAGGGGGCTATTACTAACCTGGCGGCACCGATATTGCTGATCAGCATGTTATTGGGATGGTGGGGATGGCAGTCGCTTTCGCGGTCGACTTGGTGGCTCGTGTTCGGGTTTTGGTTTTTTGTGCTCGGTGGGGTTTTAAGCCTAATAAATACCTCGAATTGGGACTTCGCAGGTTGGCGCTTCGAAAAATACTACCCATTCCTCCTCGTTCCACTGATGTTGACCGTGCTGGCGCGCCATCCACGTACCGAAGTCGCTGTGCGAATTCTGTTCTGGTCGTGCTTGGTCGCCAGTCTCAGTTTAGCTGTCTTCACGTTCTACCAGCAATTCGTCCTTGACAAGGTTCGCGTGGGCATGGGGGAAAACCTTAACCCGAATCGTTTCGGTGCGTATGCATTCTGGGTCGGGGTCATGATGCTTTCCGCTGCCGTGACGTTACGCCGTGGAGTGGCTTTCTGGCTACTGCTTACCCTGGCGATCGCTGGTGCGTTCTATGCCGGACTGGCGAGTGGCTCACGGGGTTCCCTGCTCGGACTGTTCGCTGGTGTAGCCGCCCTAGCTTTTGCCTGGCTCATCAAGTACTTCAGCTGGAAGAGGCTTGGATCGATTCTGGGCGCCATCTTGGTAGGCGGGGTCGGGCTGTTCCTTGTTGTTCAATCCAATGAGTTTTGGTCCGGGCATGTCGAGCGTGCCTTCGATAATACGCAAGCCTACATTGAAGGGGAGGAGAAGAACACTTCGGTCGGTACTCGGCTCATGATGTGGACGGGTGCGATTGAGATATGGAGAGAGTATCCGCTTATCGGTACCGGGATCGGTGATCCACAGGACGACCTCGCTCAGTGGATCGAGGAGAGTGGATCTCCCCTCGAGAAAGCCCACTCACGTTTCCACAGTATCTACTTCGACAGCCTTGCGTCCACGGGAAGCATTGGCTTTCTAGGCATGTTGGTCGGCATCTTCTTGGTGCCATTGGTCTACTTTCTTATCGCTTACCTTCGGTCCGGGGCTGGCAGCTGGGCCGAGTTTGCCGCTCTGGCTGGCTTCGCAACGATCGTTTTCTATGCCACCGTTGGTCTGACGGGATCCTGGTTGTTTAATCGTGGTATGCCACCATTTCTCCTGGCCGTGTTGGTGCTCGCCTCGGGAACGGTCTTGTTTAAATCTAGTGATGCGAATATTCGGCCGGTGACCGGCGAGGTCGTGAAATGAGGCCGGAAAGTGCGTCGCGGCGGAAAATTTTGGTCATCCGTCTTTCGGCCATCGGCGATATCGTGATGGCTTCGCCGCTGGTAGCTGCGTTGCGTCGACAGTATCCGCAGGCGTACATCGCCTGGCTGGCGCAGCCTGAGTCTCGTGAGCTGCTGGTGGGCCATCCGCAGCTCGACGAGGTGATCGTATGGCCTCGTAGCGAGTGGCGCCAGCTCTTGACCGATCGGCGTTATCTCGAATTGGCGCGGCGCGTGCGGGCCTTTCGGCGCGAGCTGCGGGAGCACGGATTTGATCTCGCCATCGATCTGCAGGGACTCATGAAGAGCGGCTGGTTGGCCTGGCTTTCCGGGGCACCTGAGCGCGTGGGGTTGGGCTCGCGCGAAGGTAGCCGGTGGTTGATGACACATGTAGTTGAGCGTGGTGGTAGGGCTGAGTTGATTGGCTCTGAGTACCGATTCCTGGCCGAGGCGCTGGAGTTGCCGGTAGCGGATTTCCATATGCAGGTCGGCATCGGTACGGAGGCGGAACGTGTGGCGGGGGTACTGCTTGAGACGCACGTGGGGCAGCGGTCGTTCGCGGTTGGGTGCCCCTTCACTACCCGGCCACAGAAGCACTGGGTGGAACAGGCCTGGGCGGATCTCGCTCGTGAACTTTACGCCCGCCATGGTCTGCCCCTGGTGCTGTTGGGTGGGCCGGGGGATCTGGCAGCGGCGCGGCGCATCGCCGCCCAGGCGGGGGATGCGGTGGACAATCGGGTAGGGGAGACCTCGCTCACCGAGGCCGCCGCCGTCATTTCCCGCGCCCGTCTCCTGGTGGGGGTGGATACTGGTCTTACGCACATGGGCCCCGCCTTCAATGTACCCACGGTGGCTCTGTTCGGTTCTACGTGCCCGTACTTGGAGACGGGGCGGGACAATACGGTAGTCATCTACCACAACCTGCCCTGCGCGCCCTGCAAACGCAACCCCACGTGTGAGGGTCGGTTTGACTGCCTGACAGGGATCACTGTGGAAGAGGTGCTTGCCCAAGTGGAGCGGCTCCTGCCTCATCAGGAGGCTTCCACGTGAGCCTGACCATCCTGCACGTGGAAGCGGGACGCCATCTCTACGGTGGGGCCCTGCAGGTGCGCTATCTCGTCGAGGGGCTGGCCAAACGAGGGGTTAGCAACGTGCTGGTGTGTCCCCGAGGTGCGGCGATTGCCGGGGCAGCCGGGCCCTTTTGCGAACAGGTACATGAATTGCCCATGGGGGGTGACCTGGACATGGGCTTCGTGGGGCGCTTGCGCGGCGTGATCCGTGAGACCCGGCCTGATGTGGTGCATCTTCACAGCCGACGCGG
This sequence comes from Ectothiorhodospira sp. 9100, assembly GCF_022227565.1. Classification (NCBI taxonomy): domain Bacteria; kingdom Pseudomonadati; phylum Pseudomonadota; class Gammaproteobacteria; order Chromatiales; family Ectothiorhodospiraceae; genus Ectothiorhodospira; species Ectothiorhodospira sp. 9100. The sequence continues at coordinate 92,838 of NZ_JAJNAN010000005.1, read as the reverse complement.
TGCCGATGTGCTGGGCGGGTTGGCTACCCGCTGGTGCCGGGTGCCGGTGGTGCTGTCCCGGCGGGTGGATAACCCCGAGCGGCCCTGGTCGGCGCGTCTGAAGTACCGCCTGTTTGATCGCGTGATCACCATCTCCCAGGCCATCCGGGCGGTGTTGCTGTCCGAGGGGGTGCCGGCGGGCAAGATCATCTGTGTGCCCAGCGCGGTGGATATGGCCGCATACGCCGGTGGCTGCGATGGCTCGGTTCTTAAGGAGGCCTTCGGCTTTTCCGGTAACGAAATTGTGGTGGGCGTGATTGCCCAGTTGATCCCCCGCAAGGGGCATCGGCATCTGCTGCAGGCGGCGCCACAGGTTCTTGCCAGGCATCCGGAAGTGCGTTTCGTGTTTTTGGGTCAGGGGCCCCTGGAGGCCGAGATCCGCGCCCAAGTGAAGGACGCGGAACTGGAATCCCAGGTGCTGTTGGCGGGTTTTCGTGATGACTTGCCGCGAATCCTGCCCTGCCTGGACCTGGTGGTGCATCCGGCGGAGATGGAGGGGCTGGGAGTCTCCTTGTTGCAGGCCGCCGCCGCCGGTGTGCCGTTGGTGGGCGCCCGGGCGGGCGGGGTGCCGGAGATCATCGGCGATGAGGCGGGTCTGCTGGTGCCGCCTGCCGATCCCGTGGCCCTGGCCGAGGCGGTGATCCATTTGCTGGATGACCCGGTCGGGCGCGAGCGCGTGGGGCAGGCTGCCCGCGACCGGGTGGGCCGACTGTTTTCGCTGGATGCCATGGTGGAGGGGAACCTGGCGGTATACCGGGAGTTGATCCGGTAACATACTCTGGCGAGTCCCTGCCCGCCCACCTGACCCAATCAATCCGAATATATCATGAGCAACGATGTTCACCGACCATGGGGTGCCTGGCTGTTACTGGGTCTGGCCGCCTATTTCTTCTTGCATGTGCTTATCCGGGCGACCGGATCGCCGACGTTGGAGTTGGACGAAGCCGAGAAAATGGTGGTCACCCAGTGGTGGGCGGCCGGCTATTCGGGGCAGCCACCCCTGTATGCCTGGATACAGGCTGTGGTGTTCCGTTTGCTGGGGGCGGAGCTTTGGTCTTTGGCCCTGGTAAAGAACGGACTGCTGTTTCTTACCTATATGTTTGTCTATCTCTCAGCCCGGCGTGTGCTGGGGGATATGCGCCTGGCTGTTCTGGCCACGCTTTCGCTGTTGCTGATCCCGCAGGTGGTCTGGGAGTCGCAGAGAGATCTTTCCCACTCGGTGATGGTTACCTGTATGGCGGCTGCCAGTGTGTATGTGATGTTGCGCTGGCTGGATCGGCCCACGCTGGGCCATTACCTGCTGGTGGGCGTCGCATTCGGTCTGGGCGTACTTTCAAAGTATAACTATCTGGTCTTTGCGGCAGCCGCAGGATTGACCTTGTTGACCCTGCCACGTGGGCGGGCGCTGTTGCTGGATGTGCGTATCCTGATCAGTGCTGCGGCCGCGCTGGCTGTGACGGGACCGCATCTGCATTGGGTGCTGTCCAGCCAGGATATGGCCAGCAGTGGCCTGGAAAAGATGGATTTTGGCCAGGGGATCTGGCCTTTGTCCGGGTTGGGGGAGATGGCGCTGGCCGTGCTGGCCTTCCTGACTCCGCTTTGGCTGGTGATGTGGATGACGTTCCGGGGGGACTTCAGTCGTGTGTTCTTGCGTTGGCAATCGCCTGCGGGGCATTTCTCTTTACAGCGATACCTGCTGGCTGTTCTTGCTCTGCTGGTGATTCTGGTGCTGTTGGGGGCAGCCCATTTCAAGGACCGCTGGATGTTACCCATGTTATGGGTGTTCCCGCTGTATGTGTTCGCCATGATGGGCAGCTCGGCCCTCACCCCAAGGCGTGTGCGGGGTTATATCGCCACCTGTGTGGTGATGCCGGCGCTGGTGCTACTTGTGATGGCCTGGCGGGTGAACGACTGGGCGGTACTGGAGGACCGGCAGCGGCATGTGCATCCCTTCAATGCCTTGGCTCAGGAGGTAGCGAACCAGGGATTCGAGCGGGGGGTCATCGTCTCTGATGGCACGTTCGTGGCGGGCAACCTGAGGATGCATTTTCCGGATAGCCAGGTGTTGTCCCCCAGCGTGGCCCCGGGCCGTCTGCGGTGCGAGGCGGGTGACGATGTCCTGGTGGCATGGGAGGTCAGCCGAGAAGCAGTTCTGGGTCAGCGCCTTGGGGCCTGGGTGGAGCACCATCTGGGGCCCTCGGCCAGCGACATGCAAAGGGACATTCAAGTGATCTCGCTTGAATCCTGGAGCGGTGAGCGATTCGATTTTGCCGTGGTGCTCTGGCCCGGGGTCCTGGATGGGGCATGTAGCGTGGGCCGCCCAGGCAGGTGAGCGAGTTCAGCTTCCGTGCGGGGCAGGGCCCTGGCGGGAGAGGGGTAGAGGGGGGTCAGTCGAGCTGAGGGCGATAAGGGTCCGGTATGCCCCAGCACTTCTTGTATTTGAAACGCCGGTGGGTCCAGAAATACTGCTCCGGGGCCGTGCGGATGGCTTCTTCGATCACCTGGTTAATACGGGTGGCATCCGCCTCCGGGGACTCGCCGGGGAAGTCTTTCAGGGGCGGATGGATGACAACGCGGTAACCCTGGTTACCAGGCAGCCGGTACCCGAAAAAGGGCACCACAGGGGCGCCAGTGATCTTCGCCAGGCGGGAGGTGGCCGGATTGGTGGCGGCCAGTTGTCCGAAGAAGGGGACGATGACGCTGGCGCGCGTCTTGAATGCCTGGTCGGGCGCATACCACACCACCTCGCCCTGGCGCAGGGTGCGGATGACCTCCTTGGCCTGATCGCGTCGGATGGCTCGGGTACAGTGCCGTTCCCGGTTGCGGCGAAAGAAGTATTCCACCACCGGGTTCTGGTTGGCACGGTACATGGCCGCCAGGGGCTGGTGTCGAAGGATCAGTCGACCGCATATCTCCAGGGAGGTGAAATGGGCTGAGAGCAGGAGCACGCCCTTGCCTTGAGCCAGCGCCTCTTGAAGATGCTCCAGTCCCTCCACGTGTTCCAGCGATGCGAGTTGCTCATCCGTGGCCCACCAGCCAAAGGGTGTCTCGAACAGTGCCGCCCCCATGGCCCGGAAATGGTCCTTGACCAGTCGTTGCCGAGCCTTCTCGTCCAGTTCCGGAAAGCACAGGCGGATGTTGGTCTCGGCGATGCGGCGCCTTTCCCGCGCCAATGGATGGAGCAACCTGCCAACACCCTCCCCGAGGCGCACCAGCCATCGCCACGGCAGCAGGCGCACCAGTGCCCAGAGCAGCGCCACACCGACCCACATGGGCCAGTGATGGGGATGGTAGAGCAAGGATGAGGGTTTGCGCTTGGGCATCGAAAAGGGAGAAGGGGAGCAAAGGCACGGATGTTAACATGCCTCTTCGCCCTGACGGATTCCACCTGTGTGGGAGCGGCCAGGGTGCCCACATGGCCGCCACCGGTCTTGTATCATGCGCGGGAGTTTTTGATGAGGTGATTGGCTTGTGAATCCGAGTTTGCCCCCCTTCGAACAGGCCCGGGTCATGGTGGTGGGTGACCTGATGCTGGATCGCTACTGGTCTGGCGCCACGGCGCGGATCTCGCCGGAGGCCCCGGTGCCCGTGGTGCATGTGAACGACGTGGAGGAGCGTCCCGGCGGTGCCGCCAACGTGGCCCTGAACCTGGCCCGACTGGGTGTGCAGACACACCTGGCGGGCGTGGTGGGGCAGGACGAGGCGGCTGCCTCGCTGGATCGACTGCTGGCGGATGCGGGGGTGACCTGCGAGTTTGTTCGGGATCCGACGGTCCCCACCATCACCAAGCTTCGAGTGATGAGCCGGCATCAGCAACTGCTGCGGCTGGATTTTGAGCAGCCGCTGGATCACGTGAACACTCAGGTCTTGCTGGATACCCTGCCCGGTGCACTGGCCTCGGTGTCGGTACTCGTGCTGTCTGATTACGGCAAGGGCACCCTGGCGGCAGCGCCTCAATTGATCGCGCGGGCACGTGAGGCAGGAGTGCCCGTGCTGGTGGACCCCAAGGGGCGGGATTTCGAGCGTTATCGGGGGGCCACGCTGCTCACGCCCAACCTGGCCGAGTTCGAGGCCGTGGTGGGTCCGTGCCCTCGGGATGATCTGCTGGTGGAGCGTGGTGAACGGCTCCGGGCCGACCTGGGGTTGACGGGGCTTTTGATCACCCTGAGTGAGCGGGGCATGCTGCTGGTGCGCGAGGGGCATGATCCCGTGCACCTGCCCACCCGGGCCCGGGAGGTCTTCGATGTGACCGGGGCGGGGGATACCGTGATCTCCCTGGTGGCCGCCGCCCTGGCCACGGGGCAGGACATGGCCGCCGCTGCCGCCCTGGCCAACCTGGGGGCCGGAATCGTGGTGGGCAAGCTGGGCACGGGCTATGTGAAGCCCGCCGAGCTTCGGGCCGCATTGCGTGGGCATCACGGGGGTTGGAGTTGCCTGTTGTCGGAGGCGGATCTCATGCTGGCCGTGGAGGAGGCGAAGGCCCAGGGGGAGCGCGTTGTCATGACCAATGGCTGTTTCGATATCCTTCATGCCGGGCATGTGGCCTACCTGGAGCAGGCCCGCAAGCGTGGCGACCGGCTGATTGTGGCGGTGAATGATGATGCCTCGGTGGCACGCCTCAAGGGCCCGGAGCGACCGGTGAACCCCCTGGAGCGCCGCATGGCCGTGCTGGCGGGCCTGGCCTCGGTGGACTGGGTGGTCCCCTTTGGTGAAGATACGCCGGAACGCCTGATCTGCGCGGTGCGGCCCGATATGCTGGTCAAGGGCGGCGATTATCATCCCGATGAGATTGCCGGAGCTGGCTGTGTGCGGGAGGCAGGGGGTGCCGTGGAGGTGTTGCCCTTTGTGGATGGAGTGTCGACCACGAGGGTGATCGATCGGATTCGGTCAGGGGGATAGATCGTCGGAACCCAGGGGACGGATTTAAATCCGTCCCCATTCGAACTGGAATGCCAGGCATGCGTGCACTCTACAATCTCCTGATCCGTCTGCTCTTGCCCATTTTCCTGCTGCGCCTGCTCTGGCGCAGCCGTCACAACCGGGCCTATCGGCAGCGTTGGGGTGAACGGCTGGGATTTCCTGAGCCGCCTCGGGACAAACGCCCGCATCTGTGGGTGCATGCCGTCTCTGTAGGGGAGGTGGTGGCGGCCGCGCAGTTGATCCGGGTCTGGCGGGAACGACATCCGGAGCAGCCCGTGCTGGTCACGACCACCACCCCCACGGGGGCGGATGAGGTGGCACGACGTCTGGGCAATGAAGTGACCCATCGCTACCTGCCATTCGACCTGCCGGGTGCCGTGGGCCGGTTCATCGAGCGAATGCCTGTGGACCGGCTGCTGGTCATGGAGACCGAGCTCTGGCCCAACCTCTACCGGGCCTGTCACGCACGTGGCATCCCGATCCTGCTGGTGAATGCGCGCCTCTCACCCCGTTCCTTTCGCGGCTATCAGCGACTGCGCCCGCTGGTGCAGTGCACCCTGGGATGGCTGGAGGGCGTGGCGGCACGTGGGTCGGAGGATGCCGACCGCTTCGTGGCCTTGGGGGCCATACCCGATCGGGTCCGGGTGACCGGCAATATCAAGTATGACCTGACACTCTCCACCACCCTGCTGAATGACTCCCGTGCTCTGCGCAATAACCTGGGCTCGCGTCCGGTCTGGATCGCTGCCAGCACCCACCCCGGTGAGAATGAGCAGGTGCTCAAGGCCCACGCCATCGTGTGCCAGACACTGCCCGATGCCCTGCTCATCCTGGTGCCCCGGCATCCCGAACGCTTCGAGAACGTGGCGCGTCTGTGCCGCGAGGCAGGGTGGGAGCCCGCACGCCGCAGCGCGGGACAGGTGCCTGACAACACTCAGGCGGTGTGGCTGGGTGACAGCATGGGGGAACTGCTCATGCTCTACGGCGTGGCGGATGTGGCCTTTGTGGGGGGGAGCCTGGTGCCTACGGGGGGGCACAACCCTCTGGAGCCTGCGGCCCATGGTGTACCTGTGGTGACAGGGCCTGAGGTGTTCAATTTCAAGGAGGTGTTTGGGGCGCTGTCCGGTGCAGGTGGCGTGTGTCAGGTGGAGGATGCTGATGAGTTGGGCCAAATCATTCTGCGATTACTATCCGCAGTTGAGGAACGTAAGGCTCTCGCCGGGGCGGCCTTGCAGGTATTGGGGTCGAATCGTGGAGCAGTGGCTCGAGTACTCGAATGGGCAGAGGACATGGCGCTGACGCTCCGATAGTGAATCGGCGCGGGTGCTTGTTGCATGTGCCCCGTTCCCGGGAGGTGATCCTGATCCGGGAAATAACTCCGATAGCGAGTGGGAGCGGCCCTTGACCGCGAATGGGCCCTTCAACCGAAGCCAGAAACGTGTCTGAACCTCGGTGGGGCGGCATGCCTGGGAGCGGGTGTTCGCCGCATGGATGCGGCGATCAAGCCTACAGGGAGGTATTCACGGCGTCCCGCGGACAGGCATGCCGCCCCACCGAGGTTCCCCCACCGGGTGCAAAACCCAGGCGCCATACATGCCCGAAGGCCCATTCGCGGCCGAGGGCCGCTCCCACGGGGGCTTCGATCGAGGGGGCCGGCGATCAGCGGATCAGCTTCAGCAGATCCTTGAAGTGCGGGTGGGTGCATTCGCCCAGCCATTCGAACATCACCGACTCGGCGTTGGTCACGGTGACGCCGGCTTGGGCCATGCGGGCCAGGGCGTTGTCCCGGTTGCGGGGGTTGCGCGAACAGACGCCATCCTCCACCACGAAGACCTGGAACCCCTCCTGAGTGAGTCCCAGGGCCGTTTGCAGCACACACACATGCGCCTCCATCCCGCACAGGATCACCTGGGGACGGCGAGCGCTCTTCAGGGCATCCATGATGCCCGGGGCACCACAACAGGAGAACGTGGTCTTGTCCAGTACACGAGCCGCTTGGGGCGCCTGCTCCAGCACGGCATGAGCCGTGTGGCCGATGCCCTGGGGATATTGCTCGGTCACGGTGACCGGCATATTCAGGATCCCGGCGGCCTGGGCCAGGCGTCCCGCGTTGCGGTAGACCTGGGCACGCTCGGCCTCGTCCATGGCGACGGCCAGTTTCTCCTGGATATCCACCACGAGCAGGTGGCTGCGGTCACGATTGCAAAGCAGATCCATCATCCACTCAATCCAGCCAGGTGTTCACGCTGATGAGGTCTTCCTGCGAGAGGGTGCCGGCAGCCTGCTTCAGACGCAGGGTGTTGAGCAGGTAATCATAGCGGGCCTCGGCAAAGTCCCGCTCAGCCCGGAACACCTGACGCAGTTCCAGGAGCACGTCCACGGCTGTGCGGGTGCCCACCTCGAAGCCTGCCTCGGCGGCCTCGAAGGAGGCGCGAGTGGATTCCAGGGCCTGTTCCAGGGCCCGAACCCGAGAGATGCCAGCGTTCACCGACAGGAAGGCGCTGCGGGTCTGTTGCACGGTCTGGCGTTCCGCAAGCTCCTGCTGCTCTCGCGCGGCGTCAAAATTCTCGCGGGCCTCGCGGGTCAGGGAACTCACGCGGCCGCCGGTATAAATGGGAACCCGTAACTGCACGCCAACCTGGGTGTCCTGACGGTCCAGAAACTGTTGGCTGGTCGTGCCACTTGTTTGGCCACCAAAGTCCGGGAGATCGTTGAACGCCTGGTCGTTGTAGCTGGCGGACAACCCCAGGGTGGGGTAGTGGCCGGAGCGTTGGCGCTTGATGTCCTGGGCGGCCACCTCGGTGCTCAGTCGCTGGGCCACCAGATTCAGGTTGGCCTCCCGGGCCGTCTCCACCCACTGGTTCCTGTCCGCCGGGTCGGGAAGCACCAGTGGCATGCGATCGGACAACTCGGGCAGGTTCTCGTAGAACTGGCCGGTGATGACAGCCAGGTCTTCCTGGGCCTGATCCAGGCGATTCTGGGCGGCAATCTCCTCGGCAACAGCCAGGTCGAATTGGGCCTGGGCCTCCTTGACGTCGGTGATGGCGATCAGACCGACCTCAAAGCGTTGATCTGCCTGCTCCAGTTGTCGACCGATGGCCTCCTTTTCCGCCTCGGCGAAGGAGAGATTGTCCTTGGCTGACAACACCCCGAAGTAGGCCTCGGCCACTCGCAGGATCAATTCCTGACGGGCAGCGTCGCGCACTGCTGTGGCCTGGGCAACGCCCAGGTCCGCTTGGCGCAAGGCCACATAGTTGGTGTGATCGTAAAGAGTTTGATTGAGGGACAACTCAAAGGTGCGGGTCTGATAGTCGAAGGAGGGCCGCCCTTTCTGATCACTGTCCGTGTAGGCATAGCCCAGAGTGCCCTCGATCTGAGGCAGCAGCGCGGAGCGGGCCTGTGGTCGGGCCTCCAGGGCAGCCCGGAACTCCGCTTCGGCAGTGCGCAACTCGGCGTCTCGTTCCTGTGCCGTGCGGTAGACCTCCAGCAGGTCAGTGGCATACAAGGGTGCCGCCGCCGTGGTCAGTGAAACGAACAGGCCGGCCAGCAGCGGTTTACGAAAGCGGATCATGGGTGTCTCCAGCCGCGGGGGGCGGGGTGATCGGGGAACATCAGCGTATTCTGATATCGTATCGTCATCGGGCTTGAATTGGGAACCTTGACAGGCCCTGTCAGTACGTGGGCAGCGTGGGATCCACCTGGCGGGCCCAGGCGTCGATGCCGCCCTCCAGATTGATCACCCGGGTGAAGCCCTGGTGCTCCAGATAATGGGCCACCTGCAGGGAGCGAATGCCGTGATGACAGATCAGCACCACTTCCTCGCCGGGATCCAGCGCCTCTTCCAGCTCGTGAATCTGCCCCAGGGGGAACAACTGAGTCCCCTCCAGGTGCACAATCTCGTACTCCCAGTGCTCGCGCACGTCGATGAGGCGTGGTGGCTCCTGGGTTGAGCGCAGCTGATCGTACAGCTGATTGGCCGTCAGTCGCTGCATGGGGCGGGTTCAGAAAACGAAGCGGGGAGCCGGCTCGAAACCCACCAGGGGCTTCAGGCGCGTCTCGAAGAGTGCATGTCGGGAGAAATCGTTCTCGCCCACACGGATGACCAGCATGGCCTGCATGGCCGGCGGTTCCCCCACCACCACGAACAGACGCCCACCCGGGCTCAACTGGCGCTCGAAATCCTCGCGGTAGCGTGCCATGGAGGCCGTCACAGCGATCACATCATATTGACCATGGCGGCCAGACCAGCCTTCCGCTGCGTTACCTGTTGCCAGATTGACATGGCTCAGGTTCAGATCCCTGAGGGGGCGCTGGGCGGCTCGGGTGAAGTCCTCGTGAATATCCACGCTCTCCACATGCCCCCCCAACTGGGCCAGGCAGGCCGTGAGATAACCGGAGCCGGTACCCACCTCCAGGATGACGTCACGGGGCTGAATGTCCAGTGCCTGCAGCAGACGTCCTTCCACGGTGGGGCGCATCATGGATTCGTCATGGCCCAGGGGGATCTCCAGGTCGGCGTAGGCCAGTTGCTTGTGGTTGTCCGGGACAAACTGCTCCCTGGGGGTGTGTTCCATCACGGACAACACGCGCGGATCCAGTACCTCCCAGGGACGGACCTGCTGTTCAACCATGTTGAATCGGGCTTGTTCGAGGTTCATGGTGGTGGTCTCTGCATCTTGTGGTTGTTATGCCGGGTGGCCATGATGAGGCGCCGCCCGGTGATGAGTCGTGATCGGAAGGTTAAGGTCTTGGGCAAGGCGGGGCAAGACCCGCGCCCATGAGGTGCGGGCATCTCACGGTGACGGGGGCAGGCATGTTCGAAGCAGCGGAACTGGGCAGGAAGGTATCGAAACAGACTTACAAGGAAACGGTGCCGCTACTGCGGGCCGATTTGCTGGAGGCGCAAAGGCGTCTGCGGGAGACGGATGCGGCGGTGATCATCATCGTCGAGGGCGTGGACGGCGTGGGACGCGGTGAGGTGGTGAACCGTCTCAATACCTGGCTGGATACCCGGGGCGTGGAGACCCACGCCTTCTGGGAGCAGAGTTCCGAGCAACTGGAGCGTCCGCCCCTGTGGCGTTACTGGCAGTCGATGCCGCGTCGGGGCAGCATCGGCATCTTCTTTGGGGGCTGGTATTCCCGGCCGATCCGTCAGCATATCCGTGATGAATGGGACGAGGCCAGTCTGCACGAGTCCCTCACCCGCATCCGCGATTTCGAGAGCATGCTGGTGGTGGACGGGGCCCTGATCATCAAGTTCTGGTTTCATCTGACCCGCTCGGAACAAAAGGCCCGCCTCAAGCAGCGTCTCAAGGATCCGGCCAGTCGCTGGTATCGCTTGCCCAAAGGCAAGGATCAGGCGATTCGTTATCAACGTCTGGTGGAGACGGGTGAGCGGGTGATCCGCGAGACCGACAGCGGTCTGGCCCCCTGGTATCTGATCGAGGCCACCGACCCGCGCTACCGGGATCTGACCGTGGGGCGGAGCCTGCTCGATGCCATCAACGAGCGCCTGCAGGTGGGCGGGCCTCCTGATGAGGGCGTCACACTCTCCCATGCGCCCAGTCTGCCGCCCGAGCCTTCCGCCCGAGTGACGGTGCTGGACCATCTGGACATGGTTCAGGTCCTGGAAAAGGCAAACTACAAGAAACGCCTGGCCACCGCCCAGGCACGGCTGCGGGATCTATGCTGGCGCGCCAAGGACAAGGGTGTGGCCACGGTCATTGTCTTCGAGGGCTGGGATGCCGCCGGTAAGGGTGGCGCCATCCGTCGCCTCACTTCCGGTATTGATGCCCGCTTGTACCGGGTGGTGGCCGTGGCGGCACCCACTGACGAGGAACGGGCGCACCATTATCTCTGGCGTTTCTGGCGCTACGTACCACGTCGCGGGCGCATGACGGTATTCGATCGCTCCTGGTACGGGCGCGTACTGGTGGAGCGGGTGGAGGGCTTTGCCGCCGAGGATCGCTGGCGCCGGGCCTACCACGAGATCAACGACTTCGAGGAGCAGTTGGTGGAGCACGACGTGGTGCTGGTGAAGTTCTGGCTGCACATCACGGAAGAAGAGCAACTGGAGCGTTTCCGGGAGCGTGAGAAAGTGGCCTACAAGCAGCACAAGATCACCGATGAGGACTGGCGTAACCGCCAGCAGCGAGCGGGCTACAATGCCGCGGTGAACGAGATGGTGGTGCGCACCAGCACGGAATACGCCTCCTGGACACTGGTGCCGGCCAATGACAAGCGTTTTGCGCGGGTGACGGTGCTGGAAACGGTGTGCGACCGCCTGGAGGCGGCGATCACCTGAAGGGCCCCGAGAGCCGACGGGCTTGCCAAGCCGCGGCATCTGGGCTAGCTTGAACGCTTGAGGCTAGGGGTGCCCCCGAAGGGGGCTGAGACAGTCCCTTGGAACCTGAACCGGATCATACCGGCGGAGGGAAGCTTCGGAGATGCGCATTCGCGCCCCGTGGTGACCACCGCCTTCTTCGAGGTCACCGCATGAGCGCCATTCCCCAGGATTTTGTCAAGCAAACCGCCCGTCTCTCCGACGAGATCACCCAGCCCTTTCCGGGCTCCCGCAAGATCCATGTGCCCGGTTCCCGCACCGACATCCAGGTGCCCATGCGCGAGGTGACCCTGGCGTCCACCCAGACCTCCGCTGGCACGGAAGACAACCCGCCCATCACCCTGTATGACACCTCGGGCCCCTATACCGACCCGGAGGCGTCGATTGATCTGATGAAGGGTCTGCCCGCATTGCGCGAGGTCTGGATACAGGAGCGGGACAATACCGAGCAACTGGAGGGTCCCAGTTCCGAGTTTGGTCGGGCGCGGGCCGATGATCCCGAATTGGCCTCCCTGCGGTTTGAGCATATCCGTGCACCGCGCCGGGCGCGACCGGGCCACAACATCACCCAGATGCACCATGCCCGCCAGGGGATCGTGACGCCGGAGATGGAGTTTGTGGCCATCCGCGAGAACTGTCGTCTGCAGGAGATGCGCGCCGACCCGGGTTATGCGGCCCTGCTGCGTCAGCACCCCGGTGAATCCTTCGGCGCCCACATCCCCGAAGTCATCACTCCGGAATTCGTGCGCGACGAGGTGGCCGCTGGCCGGGCGGTCATTCCCGCCAACATCAACCACCCGGAACTGGAGCCCATGATCATCGGGCGCAACTTCCGGGTGAAGATCAACACCAATATCGGCAACTCCTCCCTCACCTCCAGCATCAGCGAGGAGGTGGAGAAACTGGTGTGGTCCTGCCGCTGGGGCGGCGACACCCTGATGGATCTGTCCACCGGCAAGAACATCCATGAGACCCGGGAGTGGGTGCTGCGCAACAGCCCGGTGCCCATCGGCACCGTGCCCATCTATCAGGCCCTGGAAAAGGTGGCCGGCAAGGCCGAGGATCTCACCTGGGAACTCTTCCGCGACACGCTCATCGAGCAGGCGGAGCAGGGCGTGGACTATTTCACCATCCATGCCGGTGTGCTGCTGCGCTATGTGCCGCTGACGGCCCAGCGTCTGACCGGGATCGTCTCCCGGGGCGGCTCCATCATGGCCAAGTGGTGCCTGGCCCACCATGAGGAGAACTTCCTCTACACCCATTTCGAGGATATCTGCGAGATCATGAAGGCCTATGACGTGGCCTTTTCCCTGGGCGATGGGCTGCGTCCCGGCAGCCTGGCTGACGCCAATGATGCCGCCCAGTTTGCCGAACTGGAAACCCTGGGTGAACTCACCCGCATCGCCTGGGAACACGATGTACAGGTGATGATCGAGGGCCCGGGGCATGTACCCCTGCATCGGGTGAAGGAAAACGTGGAAAAGGAGTTGGCCGATTGTTTCGAGGCCCCGTTCTATACCTTGGGCCCGCTGGTGACCGACGTGGCCCCGGCCTACGATCACATCACCTCGGGGATCGGTGCTGCCAATATCGGCTGGTATGGCACAGCCATGCTCTGTTATGTGACGCCCAAGGAGCATCTGGGGTTGCCTGACAAGGAAGATGTGCGTGATGGCATCATCACCTACCGCATTGCCGCCCATGCGGCCGATCTGGCCAAGGGGTTTCCTGGGGCGCAGGTGCGGGATAATGCCCTCTCCAAGGCGCGTTTCGAGTTCCGCTGGCAGGATCAGTTCAACCTGTCACTGGATCCGGAGCGGGCCCGGGTGTTCCACGACGAGACGCTGCCCAAGGAGTCCCACAAGGTGGCCCACTTCTGCTCCATGTGCGGGCCGCATTTCTGTTCCATGAAGATCACCCAGGATGTGCGGGAGTATGCGGCCCGGCAGGGTGTGTCGGCTCAGGAGGCCCTTGAGAAAGGGATGCAGGACAAGGCGGTGGAGTTTGTGGAGAAGGGGGGGAAGGTTTACAGGGAGATTTGACGAAAAAGGGGACACGAAAAAGGGGACAGACACCTTTTCCAGAGGAAAAGGTGTCTGTCCCCTTTTTCGCTTTTTCCTACTCCGGCTCGCCGAAGCGTTCGCCGATCAGCCCCTCCAGGGCGTCCAGGGCATCCTGAGCATCCTCGCCCTCGGCGATCAGGCGCACGGTGGTGCCGCGACTGGCGGCCAGCATCATGATGCCCATGATGCTCTTGCCGTTCACTCGGCGGGTGCCCTTTTCCACCTCCAGTTCAGCCGCGTAACTGCTGGCCAGGTTGACGAATTTGGCCGCGGCCCGCGCATGCATGCCCAGCTTGTTGATGATCTCGACTTCCCGGGTGGGCATTTAGCTGTGGGTCTCGCAGAGCAGGATACCGTCATGGCCACCACTGATGGCCTTGTTGACCAGTTCGTGCAGACGCAGGGTGGGGTAGTTGAGGACGCGCACCAGCATGGGCAGGTTCAGCCCCGCAATCACCTGGACCTTGGGGTGCTGGGTGAGGCGGTTGGCAATATTGCTGGGGGTGGAGCCATACATGTCGGTGAGCACCAGCACGCCATCCCCCTGATTGAGGCGGTGATAGGCATCGATGGCCTTGCCCAGCAGCACATCCGGATCCCCGGACTGGGAGACCGCCAGACAGTAGGTATCCAGAGGAATGGTGCCCATCATGGAACGCGCCGTGCTGAGCAGGTCTTCCCCGATGTGATTATGGGTAATGATCATGAGTCCGACGGACATGCTGGCATACCGTTTCAAGGATCAGGAAAGTTCACGGTGACGAGTGCTCACCGCCTCGCCCCTGAGGCCGCGGAAGTGTTCCGCCAGTCTCTCGGCGAGATAGACTGAGCGATGCTGCCCGCCGGTGCAACCAATGGAGACGGTCAGGTATGAGCGGTTCTCGCCTTCAAACCGCGGGATCCAGGTGGTCAGGAAATCGCGCAATGAGGCAAACATTTCCTCCACCATCGGGTGATTATCCAGGAATTGGGCCACTTCTTCGTCCCGGCCGGTGAGACCACGCAGCAGTGGCTCCCAGTGGGGGTTGGGCAGACAGCGTACATCGAAGACGAAATCCGAGTCCACTGGCGCGCCATGCTTGAAGCCGAAGGACTGGATCAGCAGCGAAATTCCTCGGTCGGCGGCCTGTTCGACCCGTTCGCGGATCGTCTGGCTTAACTGGTGCACGTTGGTGCGGGTGGTGTCGATGGCCAGATCTGCGTGATTGGCGATATTGGAGAGCAGTTTGCGTTCCAGGCGGATCGCCTCCCACAGGGGCACGCCATCGCGGGTCAGCGGATGACGCCGGCGGGTCTCGCTGAAGCGCCGCAGCAGGGTTTCTTCCTCCGCCTGGAGAAAGATGACCTGTAGATCCACGCCCATGGCGCGGATTTCATCCACGATGCTGTCGAAGCGATCCAGTTCTTCGATGCCACTGCGGGCATCAATGCCCACGGCGGCTTCGTCGTAGAGGGTGAGGCGCGGGCTCCGGAGTTGCGCGACCACTGCCGTGAGCAGGCCCAGGTGCAGGTTATCGATGCAGTAATAGCCCGCATCCTCCAGGGCATGCAGAGCCACGGTCTTGCCGGAACCGGACAGGCCGCTGACGATGATCAGCTTCATGGTTTTTCGATCTGCATCTGCTTGCGTTGTCGGGTGGCCAGGTCGTCGCCGGCATAATAGCCGCGCAGACGCAGCAGGTGATTGCGAATGGCGGCTTCTACCATGACGGCCAGGTTGCGCCCCGGCGCCACGGGCAGGGTGATCACCGGAATCTCCAGCCCCAGCACCACCCGGGTGTAACGCACGCCATGCAGGCGGTCGATGTCACCTGCCTGCACCTTGGTCTGGTCCTTGAGATCGATGATCAGGCGCAGGTACTTGCTGTTCTTGATGGCGCTGTCGCCATACATGGCGCGTACGTTGAGTACCCCCAGCCCCCTTACCTCCAGAAAGTTTTCCAGCACCGGCGGGCAGGTGCCACGCAGAATGTCCGGGGCGATGCGAGCGAATTCGGGCGCATCGTCCGCTACCAGGCGGTGGCCCCGGCTGATGAGCTCCAGGGCCAGTTCGCTCTTGCCCACGGCACTTTCCCCGGTGAGCAGCACCCCGATCCCCAGCACCTCCATGAACACCCCGTGCAGGGTGGTGGTCTCCGCCAGCTTGTTGCTGAAAAAGTAACGCAGGATGTTGATCAATTCATGGCTGGGCAGGGCGGTGCGCAGCAGGGGTACTGACTGACGCTCCGACAGGGTGCGTAACTCGGGGAGGGGTTCCAGGCTGTCGGTCACGATCAGCATGGAGGATGCGCCGCTGCACAATTGCTCCAGGATGTCCCGCTGGGAGTTTTTGCGCAGCGACCACAGGTAACGCATCTCATCATTTCCCAGAACCTGGATCTGGTTGGGATGGATGATGTTCAGGTGACCCACCAGCGACGGGCTGCCCTGGGGCGTGGATCGGTGCGAAATGCTCCGTTCGCTCCCCAGGGTGCCGGCAACCCAGGTGAGGCCCAGGCGCTCCTCCATGACTTCCATGATGTTGCTGACGGTGAGCGAGTCAGTCATGGGCTCATCCGGTGTCTTCGGTGTCCCAGTCACGCACCAGGGTCAGCAGATCCGCTGTGCCGGAGGCGCTGCGCAACCGGGCCAGGGTCTCCGGGTCGGAGAACATCCGCGCCAGCAGCGCGAGGATCTGCAGGTGCTCGTCGGTACAGTCCGCCGGCACCACCAGCGCGAAGAGGATGTCCACCGGTTCGCTGTCGGGGGCGTCGTAGTCCACGCCCTTCTCCAGCTTGAGCAGGGCGGCACAGGCCTCGCTGGCGCCGGCCAGACGACCATGGGGGATGGCCACGCCATGCCCCAATCCTGTGCTGCCCAGGCGCTCCCGTGCCAGCAGGCTGTCAAAGATTTCGCCCTGGGTGAGTTTGGGCAGATGATTGGAGAGCATCTCGCCCAGCATCTCCAGCGCACGTTTCTTACTGCTCACGTCCGTCTGGCAGTGCACCCGCTCGGGGGCGAGAAGATCACCGATGTTCATGAATCATTCACTCGATATGGTTGCGGTGGGAGCCTTCCGCCCGGTGGTGGTCCTTGAGCTTTTCCTTATGCTTCACCACCTGGCGATCCAGTTTGTCCACCAGGGCGTCAATGGCGGCGTACATGTCCGTGTGGGTGGCCTCGGCATGGATGCTGTTACCGCTGAGCAACAGGTTGGCTTCGGCCTTTTGCTGCAGCTTCTCCACGGTCAGGATGACGTGCACGTCGATGACGTTGTCAAAATGCCGCTCCAGGCGCTCGAACTTCTCGTTAACGTAGTTGCGCAGGGCGTCGGTCAGGTCGACGTGATGACCGGTGAGGTTGATCTGCATAAGATGACTCCTTAGGGATGGGTGATGATCAAGACGGCTTCGCGGTTGATGTCAGACGAGCCGCTTGCGTTCGTTGGATGGCGGAATGGCCATGGCCTCACGGTACTTGGCCACGGTGCGTCGTGCCACATGAATGCCACGATCCACCAGGACCTGGGCAATCTTGCTGTCACTCATGGGCTTGCCCTGAGGCTCTTCGGCAACCAGCTTGCGGATCATGGCGCGGATCGCGGTGGCTGAACACTCGCCGCCGTCTGCCGTGCCCACATGGCTGGAAAAGAAATACTTGAATTCGTAGATGCCCCGGGGGGTATGCATGAATTTCTGGGTGGTCACCCGGGAGATGGTGGACTCATGCATCTCCAGTTGTTCGGCGATATCGCGTAGCACCAGGGGTTTCATGGCCTCGTCGCCATATTCCAGAAAGGCGCGCTGGTGCTCGACGATGGCGGTGCCCACCCGCAGCAGGGTCTCGTTGCGGCTTTGCAGGCTCTTGATGAACCAGCGGGCCTCCTGGAGGCTGTTGCGCATGTAGGTGTTGTCCTGACTGGAATCGGCGCGGCGCACAAAGCTGGCATAGAGGGGGTTCACCCGCAACCGCGGCGCAATTTCCGGGTTGAGCTCCACCTGCCAGCGGCCCTCTCGCTTGCGTACGAAGACATCGGGGATGATGTATTCGGGCGAACTGCTGCTGATGAGCCCGCCCGGGCGCGGGTTCAGTGTCTGAATCAGGGCGATCACTTGCTGCAGTTCGCCATCATCCAGCCCCAGGCGCCGCTGCACGCCCTTATAATCGCGGGCACCCAGGGCATCCAGGTGTTCACGGGCCAGGATTCGGGCCTGGGCCAGCCAGGGCGTCTCATCCGGAAACTGTGCCAGTTGCAGGCTCAGGCACTCGGCCAGATCCCGCGCGCCCACGCCCACCGGGTCCAGGTGCTGAACCATGTTCAGTACGGCCTCCACCTCATCCAGTTCCAGATCCATTTCCCGGTCTTCGGCCAGGGTGGCATGGATCTGCTCGATGGGTTCGGCCAGGTAGCCGTCTTCGTTGATGGAGTCAATGATGGTCAAGGCGATGGCCCGGTCACGCTCACTCATGGACGACAGATGCACCTGCCACATGAGATGTTCATGCAGGCTTTCCGAGGGCCCGGTCTGGTTTTCGAACACGTCGCGCCCGTCGTGATCCGACTGCCCGGCGCTTGAAGGGGGCACATCGTAGATGTCGTCCCAGTTGCTGTCCACCGGCAGTTCATCGGGGATCTGCTCCTGACTGCCTTCGGCGTTGCCTTCTGTCTCGGCGGCGGCCTCGGCCGCCTCTGAAGTCTCGCGGGTGTCGGCCGGGTCCTGCTCGCGCGTTTCCTCGGAGGCGGTGTCCTGATCCGCCTCCGTACCTTCCATGGCCTCGAGCATGGGGTTGGTTTCCAGGGTTTCCTGGATCTGTGCCTGCAACTCCAGGGTCGACAGTTGCAGCAGGCGGATGGCCTGCTGCAACTGGGGGGTCATGGTCAGGTTTTGACCCAGCCGGAGCTGGACGGAAGGTTTCAACATAGCACGATGCGCGCCATCGGGCCGGAGCCCGAGTCTGTGATGCCTGATGATGGAGGCGGGGGCAGGCCCCCGACGTTAATATTGCTGTCACGGGAGATTATACGGTGTGCCGGCAAAAATTGGACCCGTGCCCGGAAAACCCTGCCTGCGGTGAGTGCATGGGGTTTCACAGGCGGAAGTTCTCCCCCAGGTAAACGCGGCGCACCTGCGGGTCGGCCAATACATCCTCCGGCGCACCCTGGCTGATGATATGCCCGCCGCTGAGAATATAGGCCCGGTTGCAGATGCCCAGGGTCTCGCGCACGTTATGGTCGGTGATCAGCACGCCGATGTTCCGTGACGTGAGATGGGTGATGATCCGCTGGATCTCGATCACGGAGATGGGGTCGACGCCAGCGAAAGGCTCGTCCAGGAGGATGAAGGCCGGTTCAGTGGCCAGGGCCCGGGCGATCTCCACGCGCCGCCGCTCACCGCCGGAGAGACTGACGCCGGCATTGTCACGGATGTGCTGGATCTGAAACTCCTCAAGCAGGGATTCCATTTTTTCCTGGCGCTGGACCTTGTCGAGGTCGCGGCGCACCTCCAGTACGGCCATGATGTTGTCGGCCACGGAAAGCTTGCGGAACACCGAAGGTTCCTGGGGCAGATAGCCCACGCCCATGCGGGCCCGAGCGTGCATGGGTAACTGGGTGATGTCCCGGCCATCCAGGCGGATCTGCCCTTCGTCGCAGGGCACCAGGCCCACGATCATGTAGAAGCAGGTGGTCTTGCCGGCCCCATTGGGGCCCAGCAGGCCCACCACCTCACCGCTGTTGATCTCGATGGAGGCACCGTCCACGGGCTTGATTGCCCGGTAACGCTTGACCAGTTTGTCGGTCTCCAGCCGGCTCATGGGGTGTCGCCGTCCTCCGAGCGGTCGCGGGGCGCGAAGATGGCCTCCACGCGGCCCGTGTCACCGGTGCTGGCCTCCAGCGTGGCGGCTTCCAGGTTGTAGACGATACGGCTGCCGCGGAATTCGTCATCCCCCTGCCATACCCGGGCCTCGCCGGTGAGTGCCACACGCGGCCCATCCGGGAAGAATTCCATGCGTCGTGCCTCGGCGCGAACCTCCCGGTTCGACTCGTCCCGCGTGGTCAGGGTGGCCAGGCGTCCCTCGGAGACCATGCGCTCCAGTTGTCGATCAGGGGCATGCACGGTCACTTCGTCACCCGTAATGACGGTGTCGCCCTGGGTGATGGTGACGTTGCCCTGGTATACGCTCACCCCCCGTTGGTCATC
Organism: Ectothiorhodospira sp. 9100; assembly: GCF_022227565.1. NCBI lineage: Bacteria > Pseudomonadati > Pseudomonadota > Gammaproteobacteria > Chromatiales > Ectothiorhodospiraceae > Ectothiorhodospira > Ectothiorhodospira sp. 9100. The sequence goes on along the minus strand of NZ_JAJNAN010000005.1, from coordinate 73,294 downwards.
CAGGTTGGCGCGATCCGCCTCGATGCGGATGGGCAGGTCAGGGTTGTGCTGTCCGTGTGCGGCGGGCATCCAGGCCAGCAAGAGGGTCAGCAGCAGCCTCTTGGAGATGTCAGTGCGGAACATAGGTGCCTCTCACCTGGCTCTCAAGTTCCAGGGTATCCCGGGTCAGGTCCAAAGTCATGCCCACGCCCTCTGCCTCGCGGTGGGTGGTCATCATGCGGGCCCGGGCATTGGTGTGCGCCTGGCGGGGCAGGGTCCATACGGTCACATCCCGGCTGGTGATGGTCATGGGAGGGTGGTCCGGTGCCCCCGGGCGGTCCAGTTGCACGTGACCCAGCAGTTGCACTTCATCGCCGCCGGATGAGACCCAGCCACGTTCGGAACGCAGGGTCCAGTCGGGAGCGGGGGGATGTTCCATGATCAGTACCGGGGATTCCACGTGGCTGGATTGATCTCCCTGGCGTTGTTCCAGGCGGGTGCCGGAGAGTCGGTATTTGAGCTGGCCGGAGGCATCCATGCTCCAGACCACGAAATCCTCGGCAAAGAACTGATTGGCTTCAGGGTCCACCTGGGCAGTCGGCACCACGCGTTGTTCCTGGGCGCTCTCGGAGAGCCAGAAACCCAGGGCGACCACCAGGGCGAGCACCAGAATCAGCAATAGTCCCGAGAAACGTCGAGTCATTCCAGGTACGGCGCCAGGGCGGCCTGAAGGTTGTTCTGGGCCTCCAGTATGAATTCGCAGGCCTCGCGTGCGGCCCCGCGACCGCCACCTGCCCGAGTGATGTAGTGGGCATGCTCCCGTACCAGGGGATGCGCGTCGGCCACGGCGATTGCCAGCACGGCGCGACGCATCACGGGCAGATCCACCACATCGTCACCCATGTAGGCGGTGTGCTCAATGCCCACCCCGGCCGCCTCGAGTAATCCGCCCAGCGCGTCCAGTTTGTCTCGGCGGCCCTGGACGATATGCTGGATGCCCAGGTCGCGGCAGCGGTGTTCCACCACCTGGGACCGTCGTCCGGTGAGGATGCCGATCTGCACGCCGCTGTCGGCCAGCATGCGGATGCCGTGACCATCCCGGCTGTTGAAGGCCTTGTACTGCTGGCCATCGTCCCCCAGATAGAGGCTGCCGTCGGTGAGCACACCGTCCACATCGAGGATCAGGAAGCGCACGTCACGGGCGCGTTGTCTTGGGGCATCGTTCATGGGGCAAGGATACCATGGGGCGGGTGGGCAACTTCAGACCACGCCGGCACGCAGCAGGTCATGCATGTTCAGGGCCCCCACCAGGTGCTGGCCCCCATCCACGACGGGCAGGGCGCTGATCTTGTGATCCTCCATCACCTTGAGGGCCTCCGCTGCCAGCATCCCGGGCTGCGCTGCCTTGCATTGACGGGTCATGACATCACCAATGCGCGCCGTACGAATGTCGATCCCCCGGTCCAGGGTGCGGCGCAGGTCGCCATCGGTGTAGACGCCGATCAGGTTGCGGTGCGCGTCCACCACGGCGGTCATCCCCAGGCCCTGGCGGGTGATTTCCAGGAGGGCATCGGCCAGCGGGGCGTCGGCACGTACCAGGGGGATGCGCTCGCCGGTGTGCATGATGTCGCCCACGTGCAGCAGCAGCCTTCGTCCCAGTCGACCGCCGGGGTGAGAGCGTGCAAAGTCATCGGCGGTGAAACCCCGGGCTTCCAGCAGTGCCACGGCCAGTGCGTCCCCCATGGCCAGGGTGGCGGTGGTGCTGGAGGTGGGGGCCAGGCCCAGAGGGCAGGCCTCCGCGGCCACGCTCACATCCAGATGCACGTTGGCCTCCCGGGCCAGGGTGGAGCGAGGATTCCCGGTGAGGGCAATCAGGGGGGCGCCCAGGCGACGGATCAATGGCAGGATGGTGAGAAGTTCATCGGTCTCGCCGGAGTTGGACAAGGCCAGCACCGTATCCCCGGCGGTGATCATGCCCAGGTCGCCATGACTGGCTTCGCCCGGGTGGACAAAAAAGGCGGGTGTGCCGGTGCTGGCGAGGGTGGCGGCAATCTTGCCGCCCACGTGGCCGGATTTTCCCATGCCCGTGACGACCACCCGCCCGGTGCAGGCCAGCATGTGCTCGCAGGCGCGCACGAAGCGGTCATCCAGGCGGATGATGAGGTCGCGGATCCCCTGGGCTTCGGTCTCCAGGACGGCCCGGGCCATGGCCAGCGTCTTGTCGGGATTGAGCTTCATCGGCGGAACACTACCTCAAGGCGGGAGAGGATTAAACAATGGGATACGGCAAGCCTTTCCACCTCACCCTGGGTGCCCGCGACTGGGAGCATCCGGCGTGGGTGGCGCAATTCTATCCCCAGGACATGCCAGCGTCCTGGCGTTTGTGCTTTTACGCCAACGAGTTTTCCACTGTGCTGCTTCCTCCGCAACGCTGGCAAGGCACCAGTCCGGCCGACTGGCAGGGCTGGCTTGGCGAAGTGCGGGAGGATTTTCGCTTTTTTCTGGAAGTCGGGGGGGGCGCACTGGAGGACGTCGAGCACCTCAGGCGCATGACGGCGACCCTGGGGCCGCAACTGGGTGGTCTGGTGCTGCCGGGTGCGTCGCATGAGACGTTTCAAGAGGCGGTGTTCATGAGGCCCGGGCAGGGTCGCCTTCCGTGCTACTCGGTGGATGCCCCGGCGGCCCGGACTCGTCTGTGGATGGGGCCAGCGACGGAGCCTCCCTGTGCGCCGGTGGGGTGGATGGGCTTGCCTGCTGGCGCGCACCCGCGGATGCTGCGTGAAAACCTGGAGGCCTTTGCTCGATGCGCGGAGGGCCGGTCGGGCGTCTTGTTCCTGGATGCCCCACCCGCCGTCATGGGTCAAACCATCACGGTGGCGCGCTTGCTGGGGTTCACTTGACAGCCCCCGCGCCGCGACTGAAGATGTTGCGTGTTCGATGGGTATGCCATGATCGTCACCCTTCACAAGGAAAGTCGTTATCTCCCCCGTAGCCGATAAAAAGCCGTGGATCGAGGTCCGCGACGTGCATTTTGCCCGCGGAGATCGAAAGATCTTTGATGGGCTGGATATCACCATTCCCCAGGGGCAGGTGACGGCCATCATGGGGCCGAGCGGTACGGGCAAGACCACGCTGCTGCGGCTGATCGGCGGTCAACTCAAGCCGGATCGGGGGCAGGTGCTCGTGGAGGGGCAGGATGTGCATCGCCTCTCCTTGCGAGAACTCTATCGTCTGCGCCGACGCATGGGCATGCTGTTCCAGAGCGGGGCGCTGCTCACCGACCTCAATGTCTTTGACAACGTGGCCTTCCCCATCCGCGAGAACACTCGCCTGCCTGAGTCGGTGGTGCGTCATCTGGTGTTGATGAAACTGGAGGCCGTGGGACTGCGAGGGGCCTGGTCGCTGCAGCCCAGTGAACTCTCCGGGGGCATGGCCCGGCGCGTGGCACTGGCCCGGGCCATTGCTCTGGATCCGCTGCTGATGATGTATGACGAGCCCTTCACGGGGCTGGACCCCATCACCAAGGCCGTGATCGTCTCGCTGATCCGTCGCCTCAACGATGCCCTGGCCATGACCAGTATCGTGGTCTCCCACGACGTGGCGGAAGCCAATTCCATTGCCGACTGGGTGTACCTCATCTCCGATGGTCGGGTGGTGGACCAAGGCTCTCCGTCACAATTGCAGCAGGATGCCTCGGCCTGGTCCCGCCAGTTCCTGGAGGGACTGCCCGACGGGCCGGTGCCATTCCACTATCCGGCCCCGGACTATCTGGACGATCTGATGGGAGGCGGGCAATCCTGATGGGCGCATTCCAACGGCTGGGTCAATGGAGTCTGAGCGTGCTGGAGCGGCTGGGTCGCGGGCATGTGTTCCTGTTTCGCACCCTGATGGCCCTGGGGCCTCTGGCGCTGCGACCCCGGTTGCTGATTCGCGAACTCTACTCGGTGGGCGTGCTTTCCCTGCTCATCATCGTGGTTTCGGGATTCTTTGTGGGGATGGTGCTGGGCTACCAGGGTTATATCACCCTGGTGGACTTTGGTGCGGCGGAAGCCCTGGGCACGGTGGTGGCCCTGTCCCTGGTGCGGGAATTGGGGCCGGTGGTCACCGCGTTGCTGTTCGCCGGTCGTGCCGGTTCGGCCCTCACCGCCGAGATCGGCCTGATGAAGGCCACCGAACAGCTTTCCAGCATGGAAATGATGGCGGTGGATCCCTTCAAGCGGGTGATCGCCCCGCGTTTTCTGGCCGGGGTGATCTCCCTGCCACTGCTGGCGGCCATCTTCAGTGCCGTCGGGGTGATGGGGGGATACGGCATTGGCGTGGGCGTGCTGGGGGTGGATGCCGGGTCTTACTGGTCACAGATGCAGGCCAATGTGGATCTGTTCGAGGATGTGATGAACGGAGTCATCAAGAGCATGGTGTTTGGCCTGGTGGCCGCCTGGATCGCGGTCTTTGAAGGCTATGATGCTCCGCCCACCTCCGAAGGCGTTAGCCGGGCCACCACGCGTACCGTGGTGCATACCGCACTGGCCGTACTGGCCCTGGACTTTATTCTCACCGGGCTGATGTTCGGTGACCTTTGATAACGGGACGGCAAGATGACGACGCGCAGGATCGAGATCACCGTGGGCATCTTCGTGGCCCTGGGCCTGGCGGGCCTTTTCATGCTGGCCTTGCAGGTGAGCAACCTGGGGGAATACCGCGGCGACGAGGGTTATGAGGTGCATGCACATTTCAATAACATCGGCGGGCTCAAGGTGCGTGCCCCGGTCACCATGTCCGGGGTGCGTATCGGTCGGGTCACGGATATCCGTTATGACCCGGAACGCTATCAGGCGCGGGTCACCATGAATATCTCCAACACCCATGATTACCTGCCCACCGATACCCAGGCCAGCATCTATACAGCCGGCCTGCTGGGGGAACAATACATCGCCCTGGAACCTGGTGGCGAGGAAGCGGTGCTGGCGGATGGCGATACCCTCCTGTTCACGCAGTCGGCGGTGGTGCTTGAGGAATTGATTGGCCGCATGATGGTCAACATGACCAGCGATTAGTCCTCGACCTTCACCCACACCGTTCAGCCCGGGTTCACATCCCGCGGCGCAGGATTGCAGCATCATTGACCCGGAGTCCGTCATGAAGTCATTCATCCATCTCGTGCTGGCCACCGTTGTGGCCCTGGCCACATCCGTCTCCGTTGCCAACGCATCCCTGCCCGAGCAGGATCCGGTGGATCTGGTGACCCGTACGGCTGACGAAGTCCTGGAGAAATTGCGGGAGGATCCGGAGCGGACCCGTGAAGACCCCGAGTTCCTGTTCGAGCTGGTGGACGACATCATTCTGCCGCTGATCGACTGGCAGGGCATGTCGCGGTTGATTCTGGCCCGGCACTGGCGTACAGCCGAACCCGAGCAGCGTGATCGTTTCGTGAAGGCCTTTCGCGGCATGCTGGTGCGCACTTACACCCAGCAGATGGCCGAGCACATGGACAAGGACATTCGCGTACTGCCTCACCGCAGTTTCACGGATGAGCGCATGGCCTCGGTGGCCAGTGAGATCGTCATGGGGCAGGGGCAGTCCAACATCAGCGTGAACTACAGTCTGCGTCCGGTGGACGGAGAGTGGAAGGTCTTCGATCTCACTGTCGAGGGCCTGAGCTTTGTGACCAACTTCCGTACCAATTTCGGTGCCGAGGTGGATCGCCATGGCCTGGATGCCCTCATCACGCGCCTCGAGGAGGGGGATGAGTCGCTGATCGAGGACGCTGTCGAAGCGGGGCAGAGCCAGTGAGCGAGGCCCGCCTGGAGTCTGCTGAGCAGGGCCTGCGTCTGGTGGGCGAACTGACGCAGGAGACGGTACCCAGCCTCTGGGCCGACTCCGTGAAGCGTTTCAAGGCAGGGCAGGGTGGCTGCCGGGTGGATTTGTCTGGTGTGACCCGCACCGATTCAGCAGGGGTCGCCCTGCTGCTGGAATGGATGCGCCTGTGTGGCGGTCCGCACGGTGGCTTGCGGTTCGTGAGCGTGCCGGACCGGATGTGGGATCTGATCCGACTCAGCGACCTGGATGGGGTGATGCCCCTGGAGCGGGACGACTGACGGCCGGATTTCCGCTATCATCCCACCCCCATGGATAAACTCATCATCAGTGGTGGCGGCCCGCTCCAGGGCGACGTGCGCATTTCCGGCGCCAAGAATGCAGTGCTGCCCATTCTGGCGGCCACGCTTCTGGCCGACGGGCCCATGACCATCGGTAACGTGCCGCATCTGCAGGATGTGACCACCACCATGGAACTGCTCGGGCGGATGGGCGTCACGCTGACCGTGGACGAGCGCATGCGCATCGAGGTGGATCCCAACACCCTGCGCGAATGTGTGGCACCTTACGAGCTGGTGCGCACCATGCGGGCCTCCATTCTGGTGCTGGGGCCCCTGTTGGCCCGCCATGGGCAGGCGGAGGTCTCCTTGCCTGGCGGTTGCGCCATTGGCACGCGTCCGGTGAATATCCATCTGGAGGGGCTGGCGGCGATGGGCGCCGATATTCAGGTGGAGGGAGGCTATATACGTGCCCGGGCGCGTCGCCTGAAGGGAGCCAGGCTGGTGCTGGATACAGTCACCGTGACCGGCACCGAAAACCTCCTCATGGCGGCCACCCTGGCCGAGGGTACCACCGTCATCGAAAATGCCGCCCGGGAGCCAGAGATCATCGATCTGGCCAATTGCCTGAATGCCATGGGCGCCCAGGTGAGTGGTGCCGGTACGGATACCCTCACCATCGAGGGCGTCACATCACTCAAAGGTTGCGCCTATGACGTGCTGCCGGACCGCATTGAGACCGGTACATTTCTGGTGGCGGGGGCCATCACCGGCGGTCGGGTGCGGACCCGTAACACCGAGCCCAAGACCCTGGATGCGGTGCTGGTGAAGCTGGAAGAGGCCGGCGCGGAGCTGGATGTGGGACAGGACTGGATCCGCCTGGACATGAAGGGTCGTCGGCCACGGGCCGTGAATCTGCGCACGGCGCCCTATCCGGCCTTTCCCACCGACATGCAGGCCCAGTTCGTGGCCCTGAACGCCGTGGCGGAAGGCACGGCCACCATCACCGAGACGGTGTTCGAGAACCGGTTCATGCATGCCCTGGAGATGCAGCGCATGGGGGCCGATATTCGCATCGAGGGCAATACCGCCGTCATTCGTGGCGTACCACGCCTCAAGGGGGCGCCGGTCATGGCCACGGACCTGCGTGCCTCGGCCAGCCTTATCCTGGCGGGCCTGGTGGGCGACGGCGACACCCTGGTGGATCGCATTTATCACATTGATCGCGGCTATGAGTGCATCGAGGAGAAGCTGTCCCAGCTGGGTGCCATCATTCGCCGCGTGCCCGGATGATTCCATGCCTGAACAGACGTTGACCATTGCCCTGTCCAAGGGGCGCATTTACAAGGACACCTTGCCGTTGCTGGCCCAGGCGGGCATCGAGCCGGTGGACGACCCGGAAACCAGCCGCAAACTCATCCTGGACACCAATCATCCAGAGGTGAAAGTGGTGGTGATCCGCGCCACCGACGTGCCGACCTATGTGCAATACGGGGCGGCCGATGTGGGCGTATCCGGCAAGGATGTGCTGATGGAGCACGGTGGCGAGGGCATCTACGAACCCCTGGACCTGCGCATTGCCCGTTGCCGTCTGATGGTGGCCGGGCATCCCGGTGCGACACAACGGGCCGGGCGCCTGCGGGTGGCCACCAAGTTCGTGAACACCACACGCCACTATTATGCTGAACAGGGCCGGCAGGTGGAGATCATCAAGCTCTATGGTTCCATGGAACTGGCGCCCCTGGTGGGGCTGGCCGATTGCATTGTCGACCTGGTGGACACCGGCAATACGCTGCGCGCCAATGGCCTGGAACCCCTGGAGCACATCGCCGACATCAGTTCCCGTCTGATCGTCAACAAGGCGTCGATGAAGATGAAATCCGCTCGCGTCAAGGCGCTGATCCAGTCGCTGGAGACGGCGGTGTCTCAGGCGGCATGAGCCCGCGCCGGGGTGAAGCCACGGCTCCGGCCTCAGCCAGGGAAGTCCCTGCCCATACTCGACACGTATTGTCCAAGGTACCCATGCAGCACCTGACCGACGACCTGAAGATCATCAATATCCGCGAGGCATCGCCGCCACGGCAGGTGCACGAGGAACTGCCCATCACCGAGGCCGCCGCGACGACGGTTCACGAGGCCCGCCAGGCCATTCAGGGTATCCTGCGGGGCACCGATGACCGACTCCTGGTGATCGCCGGCCCCTGCTCCATTCACGATGTGGAGGCCGGAAAGGACTATGCCCGTCAGTTGAAGGCCCTGCGGGATGAATTGGCCCGGGATCTGGTGATCATCATGCGGGTGTATTTCGAGAAGCCGCGCACCGTGGTGGGCTGGAAGGGGTTGATCAACGATCCCAACCTGGATGGCAGTTTCGAGATCAACAAGGGGCTGCGCCTGGCCCGGGGGTTGCTGCTGGATCTGGCCCGGGAGGGCATGCCAGCGGCCACGGAATACCTTGATCTGATCAGCCCCCAGTATGTCTCCGACCTGGTGGCCTGGGGCGCCATCGGTGCCCGCACCACCGAGAGCCAGGTGCACCGGGAGCTGGCGTCGGGCCTGTCCTGCCCGGTGGGGTTCAAGAACAGTACCGACGGCAGCCTGCAGGTGGCCATTGACGCCATTCGCTCGGCGTCCAAGCCGCATCACTTCCTGTCTGTGACCAAGGAGGGGCACTCGGCCATTTTCTCCACCGCCGGCAATCCGGACTGTCATATCATCCTGCGCGGTGGGCGCAAGCCCAACTACGATGCCAGGAGCCTGGACGAGGCGGCCGAGGCCCTTCAGGATGCCGGCTTGCCCGCCCATATGATGATCGACTGCAGTCATGGCAATAGCCGCAAGGATCCGGCCCGGCAGGTGGAGGTGGCCGGTTCGGTGGCACGGCAGGTGAGCAGCGGCGATCGGCGCATCATGGGTGTTATGCTGGAGAGTCATCTGGTGGCTGGGCGGCAGGATCTGGTCGCCGACAAGCCCCTGGTATACGGGCAGAGCATCACCGACGCCTGCATGAACTGGGACGACACCATTCCCGTGCTGCGCGATCTGGCGGCAGGTGTGCGGGAACGCCGTTCCAAGGCGTCGTAGCCGGAGATATTGTCATGCCAAAGATCAATCGACTGGATTCCACGCAAGCCGACTTCATGGCCCGGCTCGACGAACTGCTGGCCTGGGAAGGGGTCTCCGATGAGTCGGTGACCCGTATTGTCACCGACATCCTGGCGGACGTGCGTCGCCGCGGCGATGCGGCGGTGCTGGAGTACACCGCCCGTTTCGATCGTCTGGAGTGCCGCGATCTGCATGAACTGGAGATCCCCCAGGCGCGGCTTGCCCGGGCACTGGAGGCCATCCCGGGCGAGCAGCGCGAGGCACTGGAACGTGCTGCCGGGCGCGTGCGTGCCTACGCCGAACATCAGAAAATGTCTGATTGGCGCTACACCGAGCCCGATGGCACCGTGCTGGGGCAGCAGATCACCCCCCTGGACCGGGTGGGCCTGTACGTGCCCGGCGGCAAGGCCGCCTATCCCTCATCGGTGATCATGAACGCTGTCCCCGCCAAGGTGGCCGGCGTGCCCGAGGTGATCATGGTGGTCCCCACGCCGGATGGCGTGGTGAATGATCTGGTGCTGGCAGCGGCGGCCGTGGCGGGGGTGGACCGGGTGTTTGCCATCGGTGGTGCCCAGGCGGTGGCCGCGCTGGCCTATGGCACCGAGACGGTGCCGCCAGTGGACAAGATCGTCGGCCCCGGCAATATCTTCGTGGCCACGGCCAAGCGCATGGTCTTTGGCACCGTGGGCATTGACATGGTGGCCGGCCCCTCCGAGATCATGGTGGTCTGTGATGGCAAGACCGATCCCCACTGGATCGCCGCGGACCTGTTTTCCCAGGCCGAGCACGACGAGGATGCCCAGGCCATGCTGGTCAGCCCGGATGGCCCGTTTCTCGAGATGGTGGCGGCCGCCATGGATGAGTTGCTCACCGAGATGCCCCGGGCGGAGATCATCCGGACCTCCCTGGCGGATCGAGGGGCGCTGATCCAGGTGCAAGACATGGACGAGGCCGTGCAGGTGGCCAACCATATTGCTCCGGAACACCTGGAACTGTCGGTGGCTGATCCCGATGCCCTGTTACCGCGCATTCGGCATGCGGGGGCGATCTTCATGGGGCGGCACACGGCCGAGGCCGTGGGTGATTACTGTGCCGGGCCCAATCATGTGCTGCCCACTTCGCGCACGGCCCGTTTCTCCTCGCCGCTGGGGGTCTATGACTTCCAGAAGCGCTCCAGCCTGATCCAGTGCTCGGCGGCGGGCGCGGCCGATCTGGGCCGTACAGCGTCGGTGCTTGCTAGGGGTGAGGGCCTCATTGCCCACGCCCGCTCTGCGGAATACCGCCAGGACCCGGACGATCAGCCATGACCGCCGCCACGCCAGCAGATCTCATTCGCCCCCAGATCCGGGCCCTGTCCGCCTATCCCGTGCCTTCTTCTCAGGGACTGGTCAAGCTGGATGCCATGGAAAATCCCTACGAATGGCCCGCATCACTGCAAACGGCCTGGGCAGAGCGTCTTTCCACGGTGGCCATGAACCGCTACCCCGATCCTCAGGGCACGCGCCTGGCCCTGGCGCTGCGCCGGGTGATGCAGGTGCCCGAGTCGGCCAGAGTGATGCTGGGCAATGGTTCGGATGAACTGATCCAGATCCTGCTCATGGCCGTGGCGTCCCCCGGTCGGGTGATCATGGCCCCGGAGCCGGGTTTCGTCATGTATCGCATGATTGCCCTCTGGCTGGGCCTGGAATTTGTCGGTGTGCCCCTTAACGAAGACTTCTCCCTGGATCGGCCTGCCATGGAGCGTGCCCTGGATACCCACCAGCCGGCGGTGCTTTTCCTGGCTTACCCCAATAATCCCACCGGTAATCGCTGGTCGCGGCGGGATGTGGAGGCGGTGATTGCCCGGGCGCCGGGTCTGGTGGTGCTGGATGAGGCCTACGGGCCCTTTGCCGATGATAGCTTCCTGCCTGATGTGGGGCGGTTTGAGCGTCTACTGGTGATGCGGACCGTCTCCAAGCTGGGTCTGGCCGGGCTGCGCCTGGGCTATTTGTGCGGTCCGCCCCCCTGGATGGATGAACTGGAAAAGGTACGGTTGCCCTATAACGTGAACGTGCTCACGCAGGTGGCGGCAGAATTTGCCCTGGATCATCACGAAGTGCTGGATCAGCAGGCTGCCGCCATCCGCCGGGATCGTGAGCCCCTGAGCCAGGCCCTGGAGGGGATGCCGGGGGTGACGCCGTTCCCCAGTGAGGCCAATTTCATCCTCTTCCGGGTTCCGCAAGGCAAGGGGCCTCGGATTTTCGAGGGCCTCCGGGATCGCGGTGTACTCATCAAGGATCTCTCCGGTCAGGGCGGCCTGCTTGCCGACTGCCTGCGGGTCACCGTGGGCACCCCCGAGGAGAATCAGCACTTCCTGCAGGCCCTGGAAGGCGCACTCGCCACCGTCTGAAGCGGAAGGGACCTTGTGGGAGCGGCCCTCGGCCGCGAAAGCGGTGGTCGTTGAATCAACGCCTTGCCGTCGGTCTCTTCCCCACCTCGGCCCGGATCTCGAAGGGCTCCCCATCGCGGAGCCCCCTGATGCGCAGGGTTTCGCCGGGCTCCTTGCGGGCGATGAAGTTCAGGGCATCCTGGGCGTCGTTGATGCGGTCACCATCCATGTGGGTGAAGACATCACCGGGACGGATGCCGGCCCGGGCTGCCGGACCCGTGCTCAGCACGCCGGCGATCAGGATGCCCCGATTGTCCTCCAGGCCGAAGGATCGTCCCAGTTGCGGCGTGATCTCCTGCACCTCGATGCCCAGCCAGCCCCGTACCACTGCCCCTTGCTCGATGATCTGGGTCATCACATCCCGAGCCAGATCCGCGGGGATGGCGAAGCCAATCCCCTGTGAGCCGCCCGAGCGGGTGAAGATGGCGGTATTCACCCCCACCAGTTCCCCGTGGGCATTCACCAGGGCGCCCCCCGAGTTGCCGGGATTGATGGCGGCGTCGGTCTGGATGAAGTCTTCATAGGTATTGATGCCCAGGCGGTTGCGGCCGGTGGCACTGACGATCCCCTGGGTAACGGTTTGCCCCACGCCAAAGGGGTTGCCAATGGCCAGCACCACGTCCCCCACGCGCAGGTGTCGTGAGTCTCCGACCACGATACTGGGCAGCGGGCCTTCGCCGGAGTCGATCCGCAGTACCGCCAGGTCCGTCTCCGGGTCTGTGCCCACCACCTGGGCGGGCAGATTGCGACCATCAGCGAGCATGGTCTCGATCTCGTCGGCGCCCTCGATGACATGGTTATTGGTCAGGATGTACCCTTGCGGGCTGATGATCACGCCCGAGCCCAGGCTCGTCTGGGTGCGACGTTGCGGAGCGTCGAAGCGATCACCAAAGAACTGACGGAAAACCGGGTCATCCAGGAAAGGGTGGCTGCGTTGTACCACCGTCTTGCGGGTGCTGATGTTCACCACCGCTGGAGTGGCCTGGTCAACCGCATCGGCATAGGACACGGGGCCCTCACCCAGTGCGAGCGGGGCGGGTCGGTCGCTCTGGAGCACTTCCACGCGCGGCTGGGGATCCCGCAGCAGGCCGGGGAAGAACACCAGCATGAGGACAGCCACGGCCACGCCGACACCGACCACCTGCATCAGAAAGGGACTGATTCGCGTCATGGGGCTACAATAACACAATGCTTATATACGCAGTTTGAAGCGCTGCCCATTACGGAGGTCTCCATGGTTGCCATTCAGGATCTGGTGCGTCACGTCGATGATCTGCTCAACGTGAGCGCCTTCGCCGACTATAGTCCCAACGGGCTGCAGGTGCAGGGTCGGCCCCATGTGGGCAGGCTGGTGACGGGCGTGACCGCCAGTCGTGCCCTGATTGAGGCGGCGATCCAGCGGGGGGCCGATACCCTGTTGGTGCACCATGGCTACTTCTGGAAAGGTGAGGATGCCTGTGTCACTGGCATGAAACGCGAGCGTCTGCGCCTGCTCCTGGCTCATGACATCAATCTGCTGGCCTATCATCTGCCGCTGGATGCCCATCCGGAATGGGGTAACAACGCCCAGCTGGCGCGATTGCTGGAGTTCCAGGTGGAAGGCTCCATGCGCCCTGACGGCGTGGGCAACTTTGGTCGCCCGCAACAAGCCCTCTCCGGGGCCGAACTGAAGGATCGCATTGCCCGGCGTTTGCAGCGTGAACCCTTGTGGATCCCATCAGGTCCTGAGTCCATCCGACGCGTGGGTTGGTGTACCGGGGGCGCCCAGGGGATGATCGAGCAAGCCGTGAACCTGGGGTTGGATGCCTTCATCACCGGGGAGGTCTCGGAGCAGACCGTGCACGTGGCACGCGAGGAGGGCATTCACTTTTTTGCGGCGGGGCACCATGCCACCGAACGCTATGGACCCAAGGCAGTGGGCGATCACCTTGCGCGAATATTAGCACTTTCGCATGAATTTATAGACATTGATAACCCTGTTTGAAACAATGTGTTACAGATTCGCTTCGAGTTTTCTCTTGACCTCGAGGGCGTCTTCGGGAATGCTACCGCGTTTTGAGTGCCCCGGTGGGTCGAGGGGTTTTAGTGGTAGGCGAGCGTGTGTCTACGCGTTCGGCCAATGCCGGGCGCCCAGCGGCCAGCGGCTTTTTGTTGGAACTCAACGGGAGATCTTAATTAATGTCTTATGAAGACGTGAACCAGAATCGACGGCGATTCCTGGTGGCGGCGACCAGCGTGGTCGGCGGGGCCGGGGTCGTCGGGTTAGCGTATCCGTACCTGTCAACGTGGGCGCCCAGTGCCCGCGCCCAGGCAGCTGGCGCTCCAGTGGAATTCGACGTCAGTCAGGTCGAGCCAGGTCAATTGATCGTGGTGGAATGGCGAGGCAAGCCGGTATGGGTGACTCACAGAACCCCTGAAATGCTGGACATGCTGCCTGAAAACCGCCCCCGGTTGGTGGATCCCGATTCCAAGGTGGAGACGCAGCAGCCTGCCTACGCGCAAAATGAAACCCGGTCCAGAAAGCCGGAATACTCCGTTCTCATCGGCATCTGCACGCACCTGGGCTGCTCGCCGAGCTATCGCCCAGAAATCGCCCCGTCGGATCTGGGACAGGACTGGAAGGGTGGCTATTTCTGTGCCTGTCACGGCTCGCGCTTTGACCTGGCCGGTCGAGTATGGCGGAACGTGCCCGCCCCCACCAATCTGGTGGTGCCCGTGCATATGTATGTGTCCGACACGCTGCTCGTCGTCGGCGAGGACGAGGAAGGAGTCGCATTATGAGAGGTCTTCTTGAATGGGTCGACGCCAGGTATCCGCTTACCAAGACCTGGAATGAGCACCTGGCGCAATATTACGCGCCGAAAAACTTCAACTTCTGGTATTACTTCGGTTCCCTGGCCGTGCTGGTGCTGGCCATCCAGATCGTGTCGGGTATCTTCCTGACCATGTTTTACAAGCCGGATGCCAATCTGGCCTTTGCCTCCGTCGAATACATCATGCGCGACGTGGAATGGGGCTGGCTGGTTCGTTACATGCATACCACGGGCGCTTCAGCCTTCTTTATCGTGGTGTATCTCCACATGTTCCGGGCCCTGCTCTATGGCTCCTACAAGAAGCCGCGCGAACTGATCTGGGTGATTGGTGTGGCCATCTATCTGGTGCTCATGGCCGAGGCCTTTGCCGGGTACATGCTGCCCTGGGGGCAGATGTCCTATTGGGGGGCTCAGGTGATCGTCAACCTGTTCAACACCATCCCCTTCATCGGCGGTGATCTGGTGACCTGGATCCGCGGGGACTTCCTGATCTCCGATGCAACACTGAACCGATTCTTCGCCCTGCACGTGGCAGCCCTGCCGCTGGTGCTGATCATGCTGGTGTTCGCTCACATCGTGGCATTGCACGCTGTGGGTTCCAATAACCCGGATGGTGTGGAAATCAAGAAGTTTACCGGTGACGATGGCATTCCCCTGGATGGCATCCCCTTCCATCCCTACTACACCGTCAAGGACATGATCGGCTTCGGGGTTTTCCTGATCCTGTTCTTCGCCGTGGTGTTTTTCGCTCCGGATATGGGTGGTTACTTCATCGAGAAGTCCAACTTCATTCAGGCCGATCCGATGGTGACACCTGACCTGATCCACCCGGTGTGGTACTTCGGCACTTTCTACACGATCCTGCGTGTGATACCGGATCCGTTCCTGGGCGTGCTGTTGATGTTTGGTGCAGTATTGATCCTGTTCTTCCTGCCCTGGTTGGACCGGAACCCCATCAACTCCATCCGTTATCGTAGCGCCATCCACAAGCTCAACCTGGTGACCTTTGGTATTACGTTCGTCATTCTGGGCTGGCTGGGCATGAAGGCGGTCGAGCCCTTCTATGCGGAACTGGGCCTGCGTTTCACGACCATCTACTGCGCGTTCTTCTTCGTGCTGTGGTTCCACAGCAAGCCTAGATCCTTCGCGTTCAGCTGGGGGTCTTTCCTGGTGCTCGCGGCCGGCTATACCTACTGGGATTTCCTGCGTGTCGAAGCTGGCGCGGATCCAACCATGACCATGACCTGGTGGTTGCTGCCCACGGCCTATCTGGCGATCTGCCTGCTGGGTCCCCTGTACACCAGTTTCAACGAGGAAAAGCCGGTTCCGGCGAGGGTGACTTCGTGATGAAAAAGCTTTTGACATGTGCATTTGTAATTGCCTTTGCGGTGCCGGGAGGGGCTGCGTTGGCTGCGGGTCCGTCGGTTCCCGTGGATGACGCCAACATCAACCTGGAAGACACCACTTCACTACAGCGGGGCGCGGAGTACTTCTTCCAGTACTGCATCGGTTGCCACTCCCTGGAGCATGCGCGCTATAACCGTATCGGCCAGGATCTGGGGCTTACCGAAGAGCAGGTGGCGGAGAAGTTTGTCCACACCCGTGATGCTGCCGGTGATCCCACTGGCGTGGGGCAGTTGATCGAGATCGCGATGCGTCCGGATGATGCTGAGGAATGGTTTGCTCAGCCAGCGCCGGACTTGACCCTGACGGCTCGCCATCGGGGTCCGGACTGGATCTACACCGTGCTGCGTAACTTCTACCTGGATGATTCTCGTCCCCTGGGCGTGAACAATGCCACCTTCGAGGCCATGGGCATGCCCCACGCCCTCTGGGAACTCCAGGGTTGGCAGAAGAATGTGGGTGAAGATGGCCACATCGAGCTGGAACTGGTTGAAGAAGGCAAGATGTCGACCGAAGAGTATGATGAAGTGGTCCGTGACATCACCGCCTTCATGACCTACGTGGCCGAGCCGATCCGGATGGAGCGTGAAGCCATGGGGATGTACGTGATCGGGTTCCTGATCCTGTTCACCATCCTGGCCTACCTGCTGAAGAAGGAATACTGGCGCGACGTTCATTGATCGTCATTGCTGGCCCGGGGCAGGGATGCCCCCCGTGTTTGGCGACCGCGCATGGCGCGGTCCGCCTGATGGAGAGCTTCCATGGCGTTAGTCGCCAACCGTAGATCCGTCATGACGCTCTTTTCAGCACCCGCCTGCCCGCGTTGTCACGCGGTGAGGATCGTGCTGGCTGAAAAGGACATCACCGTCGATATCACCCATATCGACACGGAATCCAGACCCGAAGACCTGTCCCATCTCAATCCTTACAATTCCGTGCCCACGCTTGTGGACCGGGATCTGGTTTTGTACGGTACGCAGGTCATACAGGAATACCTGGATGAGCGATTTCCTCATCCACCGCTGATGCCGGTGGACCCCGTTTCCCGCGCCACGGCCCGTCTGGCCCTGTATCGTATCGAACAGGACTGGTATCGGGGGGTGGAGAATCTGGAGGCGGCCTCGGACAAGGCGTCAGCCAATCGAGCACGCAAGATTCTGCTTGAGAGCCTCGTGTCTTCCAGCGAGATCTTTGCCATCAAGCCCTATTTCCTCAGTGATGAATTCAGTCTTGTTGATGCGGCAGTGGCGCCGGTGCTGTGGCGTCTGCCTTCTCTGGGCATCCCCATGGACAAGTTGCCCAAGCCGATGCGGGATTACGCCCGGCGCGTTTTTGCCCGGGAGGCCTTTCAGCACAGCCTGACCGAGGCGGAAAAGGAAATGCACTGATCAACAGGGCCGTACGCGGGGGGTGGCTTTTCGTCACTCGTCGGTGCGAGGATGCCCTGCGACCCATGTCAGCAAGAGCAGCCGAGTTTGAGCCCTACCATGACTTCCAGCCGTCCCTACCTGATTCGAGCCATTTACGAATGGATCGCCGATAATGACATGACCCCCCACCTGCTGGTGGACGCGGCCCCGGAAGTGGTGGTGCCGCGCGAGTACGTGGAGGCAGGACGCATCGTGCTCAATGTGGCCCCCATGGCGGTCAGTGCCCTGAATATCGGCAACGATGAGGTCACCTTCAGTGCCCGTTTCGGTGGGCGCCCCATGAACGTCATCATCCCGGTGGATCGCGTGCTGGCCATCTACACGCGCGAGAATGGCCAGGGCATGATGTTCGCCGAGTCGGGGGATGGGGAGGAACCGCCGCCGGAGGGTGGTGGTGAGGACGGTGGCCCGAGCACGGGAGAATCCGGACCTCAGAAAAAGGGCCCCAGCCTCCGGGTAGTCAAGTAACCCCCACATACACAAACGGCACATCGGGGTGCCCTTCTGGTGGCGGTGCTACTGCGGGGAGGGGGGCACGCCCTTGCCCGGGTTCAGGATCCCCGCCGGATCGAAGGTGGCCTTGATGCCCTCCATCAGGCTGAGCACCTCTGTTCCAAGCTCCCGGCCCACGACATTCCGCTTGGCCAGCCCCACGCCATGTTCGCCGGAGATGCTGCCGCGCAGGTCCAGTACCAGGGTGAACACCTGATCCAGGCAGGCCCCGGCGGCCTTCATCTGGCGGGGGTCGTCGGGGTCGATCAGCAGATTGACGTGGATATTGCCGTTGCCCGCGTGACCGAAGCAGACGATGGTGATGTCGTGCTTGCGACCCAGGGACTCCAGACCCCGGATCAAATCGGGGATCCGGGAGACCGGCACGACCACATCCTCGTTGATCTTCTTGGGCGCAACGCGACGCAGGGCGGGGGAGAGAGCCTTACGGGTGGCCCAGAGGGCCTTGACCTCATCCTCGGAGCGGGCCAGTTCCACTTTCAGACAGCCTTCTCCGTGAGCCGCATCAGCCACTCGCCTGGCGGCCTCATCCAGCCCTGCCAGCGGGCCATCCACTTCGATCATCAGCAGGGCCCCGGCCCCCTCGGGCAGGCGTGCCTGGGAATAGTCCCGGATCATCTCAATGGCCCGGCCATCCATGAACTCCAGGGCACAAGGCACGACCGGTTGCGCCATGATGCGGGAGACGGCCTGGGCGGCAGCGTCCATGGAGCCATACACCGCCTGCAGGGTGCGCTTGGCCTCCGCCAGGGGGGTGAGGCGCAGGGTGGCCTGGGTGATGATCCCTAAGGTGCCTTCCGAACCGATCAGCAGGCGGGTGAGGTCGTAGCCCACCACGCCCTTGGTGGTGTAAACACCTGTGCGCAGCAGGCGCCCGCTGCCGGTCACGGCGGTCAGGCCCAGGGTGTTTTCCCGAGGGGTACCGTATTTCACGGCTCGCGGGCCCGCCGAGTTGTAGGCAAGGTTGCCCCCCACGGTACAGTAAGCCGCACTGGTGGGGTCCGGTGGCCAGAAAAAGCCGTGTTCGGCGGCGGCGTCCTGTACGGCCTGGTTGGTCACGCCTGGCTCCACCACCATCATCCGGTTGTCGGGGTCCACTTCCAGAATGCGGTTCATGCGCTCCAGGGACAGGACCACGCCACCCTGGTCGGGCACGGTGGCACCTGTGGTGCCTGTACCACGCCCGCGGGTCACCAGGGGGATCAGGTGGCTACGGCAGGCATCCACCAGGGCCTGGACCTGGCCGGTCTCGGTGGCAAAGGCCACCGCCTGCGGGGGGGCATGCAGGCGTGAGTTGTCGCCCCCGTAGGGCCAGCGATCGGCTGCTTCAGTGAGCAGATTGGCTGCACCAACCGAATCCCTGAGGGCCTTGATGGCCGCCTTGGGCAGCGGCTTGTCCGGGGCGGAAGCGGTCATGTGCGGATGCCCAGGAGTTGTCGGTCGATCAGGTCGCACAGGGAGTGGATGACCACCAGGTGGGTCTCCTGGATCCGTGCCGTGCGCTCCGCGGGAACACGGATTTCCACGTCGCGCTCCGTCAGTAACTCTGCCAGCGGCCCCCCATCCCGTCCGGTCAGAGCGATGACCTGCAGGTCACGCTCACGCGCGGCATGGATGGCCTCCAGAATATTGGGTGAGCGGCCGGAGGTGGAGATGGCCACGAGGACATCGCCCCCCTGACCCAGCACGCGGACCTGACGGGCAAAGATCTGCTCGAAGGCGTCGTCATTGGCGATGGAGGTGAGGGTGGAGGTATCGGTGGTCAGTGCAATGGCCGGGAGGCCCGGTCGGTCATGTTCGAACCGGTTGACCATCTCCGAGGCAAAATGCTGGGCATCCGCCGCCGAGCCCCCGTTGCCACAGATGAGCACCTTGTGTCCGCCCAGCAGTGCCCGCAGCATGTCGTTGGCAGCCAGTTCGATTGCCGGTGGTAGCATATCGGCCGCGGCCTGTTGGGTCTCCAGGGTTTCGGCAAAGGTCTGGCGGATGATGTCTTGCAGATTCATTGAATGGGCTCGGTTGAGTCAGGCGTGTGCCTGGAAGGCATTGGGGATCCACTGGATGCGGTCATCGGCCTCGATGGCGATGACATCGAGACGGGCCGGGCGCTGGCAACCATGAATTTGCAGATAATACGCCGCAGCGGCCAGGATACGCCGTTGTTTGCGGTGATTGATGCTGGCGGCGGCCCCCCCGTAGCGGGTGGATCGGCGCTGGCGTACCTCCACGAACACCAGGCTGTCCCGATCCTCCATGACCAGGTCGATCTCGCCCACCTTGCAACGGAACTGGGCGCGGAGGAACCGCAACCCCTGTGATTCCAGATAGGCCCGTGCACGGGCCTCGGCCACATCACCTTGGGCCCGTCGGTTCACCATGCTGCGTCGTCCAACGGGTTGATCAGCGCGTTACCGACACCGATCACCCGCGGTTCCCCCTCGATGAAACGGGCCCAGTTCAGTTCGCGGATGATACGCCGTTGCTCGTCCAGGTGCAGCCGGCCGGTCAGTCCCTGGTGGTGTTCGCCCGGGCGGCGGGCCAGGCGTTCCACCATCGAGCTGACCTGCAGAGCATCGAAGCCCAGGGCAACCAGTCTCGGCAATTGCCGTGAGATGTTCGAGAGTTGGTCATCCAGGGTTTCGCGCAGTTCCGGGCGAGGATTGGCGTGGTCCAGCAGCCAGGGGATGTCGGCAAAGACGATCCCGTTCAGGTCGGCATCGGCGCGGGCATCGGCGTGACCGGAGTAGATGTGTGATGTGGCGATCACCGGCAGGTCACCCGCCTGATAGTAGCGCAATTGCGGGCGAATCAGGCGAGCCTGGCGGGGGCCCCCGGAGAGGAAGATGACATCCACGTCGCTGCGGTAGCGGGGTTCGTCCCGGTCCGCCCCTCCGTCCTGCGATGGGCGGCGTCGATGTGTGGGGCGGGTGTCGCGGATCTGTAGTCCCTGGATGATGGTGTCGCTGTAATCCGTGGCCTCGGGGGCATAAAACTGCACATCACGCACCAGGCCGCCCAGTGCCTCGTAACGCGCTTCAAAGGCACGATGCAGACGGTCGCCCAGTTCGGTGCGGGGTACCATGACCACCGCATCCTGATGACCATCCAGCACCGCCCGTTCCGCCGCCTGGATGGCTTCATCCTCAGGGTTGAGCCCGAATTGATAGAGGGTGTCCGGGTAACTGTCGCGAGTCTCGGCCCGATTCAGCGCCAGCACGGGCACCGGTAGTGAAGATTCCCGGGCAAAGCGGTTCACCGCGGAGCGCTCCAGAGGGCCGATGACCAGGCTGGCGCCGGCTTCCACGGCCTTTTCGTACTGTGTCCAGTTTGCTTCCGGCTGGTCACCTGTGTCGTATACCCGCAGCGTTGTGCGTTCCTCCCGCGGGGTGTCGTAGTAGGCGGCCACGATGCCCTCAAGGATGGCATTGGCCGAGGATCCGAATCGTCCGGTCAGCGGCAGCAGTACTGCCACGTGATCCGGGTGCCGCGAGTAGGCGGCCCATTGCTCCCGCAGGCGCTCCAGGAAGAGCGGGTTGGCCGGATGGTCCTGGTGGCGTTCACGCCACTCATCCAGGGCTCTTTCCAGGGCGCGCGGGCTGGGGGGCGTGGTCTGCGCCACATGACCCAGATCCAGCCAGCCCCGAGTGACAGGCGAGCGCGCCTGCTCCCTC
Organism: Ectothiorhodospira sp. 9100; assembly: GCF_022227565.1. Taxonomy (NCBI): domain Bacteria; kingdom Pseudomonadati; phylum Pseudomonadota; class Gammaproteobacteria; order Chromatiales; family Ectothiorhodospiraceae; genus Ectothiorhodospira; species Ectothiorhodospira sp. 9100. Next base: position 51,859 of record NZ_JAJNAN010000005.1, on the reverse strand, counting down.
AGGGTCTCCAGGGTATCCCGGTCCCGTTCCTGGATGAGGGCCCAAAGTCGTTCGTATATGTGTTGCTGATGGTCCTCATCCGGCTGGCGTGCTCCCAGGGTGTCCCAGGTGTTCACTGCCTGTATCCAGTCCGCCCGGGCGGCATGGGCACGGGCCTCCACTTCCAGGGCCTGGCGGGCCAGGTGATCCGGCAGGGCACCGGGATTTTCCGGTAGCCTCTGGAGGGCGGTATCGGGATCCTCCTCCAGCCATGCCAGTCGTGCCGCCAGGATGTCCAGGCGCGCGGGCTCGTCACCTTCCAGACGGCGTGCGTCGATCTCTTCCAGTAACTGCCCGGCCCGGTCCCGCTGGGCGGGGGGGGCCTCCTCCCGGGTGAGAATCTCCAGTGCCTCCAATTGAACGCGCGCACGGGGTGTGGCTCTCAGGCCCTGTGCGATCTCCAGGTAAAGATCCGCTGCTTGCTTGTACTCCTGGGCCTCTTCAAGGGCTTGCGCCTGGGCCAGGCGGTCCTCGGCGTCGTCCATGGAGCGAGGGATGCCAGCGCAAGCGGAGATCAGCAGCATGATGACCAGCAGCATGGTCCCGGTTCGTGCCCCACGCCAGAGGGCACTTGCCCGGAGGGTGTTTCCGTGGAGGGCCTGGCCGGGGTGGGGTTGTCTGTCCATCAGTGATCCACAGGGTCGCATTGGGCGGGTGGCCGAGCCTTCCCGGCGCGCTTGTGCCGGGTTAGACTGACGTATTGTTTTCATGGGAATGTCAGTATCTTGGCCGAGGTCCAGTGTGTCAATTGAGGGTGGGGTGCTCCATGTGGTGGCCACGCCCATCGGAAATCTGGGGGATCTGTCCCCGCGCGCCGTGCAGGTGCTCGCCGGTGTCGACCTGATCGCAGCCGAGGATACCCGCCACACGGCCGGGCTGCTCGCCCACTGCGGGGTCCAGACGCCCCGGGTGAGCCTGCATGAGCACAACGAAGACCGACAGGTACCGGCCCTGATCCAGCGGCTCATCCAGGGAGAATCCCTGGCCCTGGTCAGTGATGCCGGCACCCCGTTGATCAGCGACCCGGGTTTTCGGCTGGTGGCGGCTGCCCGTGCCGCCGGCATTCGGGTAGTGCCCATCCCCGGTCCCGCCGCCCTGATCGCGGCCCTGTCGGCCAGTGGTCTGCCCTCCGACCGTTTCTGGTTCGAGGGGTTTCTACCCGCCCGCGCTCAGGCCCGTCGCCATCGCCTGGAGGCCCTGGCCGCGGTTTCCGGCACGCTCATCCTTTATGAGTCCAGTCATCGCATCCAGGGCAGTCTGGAGGATATGGCTCAGACTCTGGGCGGGGAGCGTCGGGCGGTGGTGGCCCGGGAGCTGACCAAGACCTTCGAACAGATTCAAGGGGGGCGCCTGGACGATCTGTGCGTCTGGCTGTCCAGCGACCCCAACCACGCCCGGGGTGAATTCGTTGTGCTGGTCACGGGGGCCCCGGATGCACCCGGCGAGGCCTTGACGGCTGAGGCACGGCGGGTGCTGGCACTGTGTCTGGCGCAGATGCCGGTGAAGCAGGCGGCGAAGCTGGCGTCGCAGATCACGGGCGCCCCCAAGAATGATCTCTATCAGCAGGCCCTGGTGCTCAAAGGGAAGGCGTGATGTCGACTCCTCATCCCTTGCCTCCGGCAATGGCTGATGATGGATGTTCATGCCTCTTGAAACTATCCAAATTTACAGTATGATGGGATCTGGAGTTGGCCAGACAGTCGCTGCGGACCCCACGTCGCAGAGGAAAGTCCGGGCTCCACAGGGCAGGGCGCCAGGTAATGCCTGGGCGGCGCGAGCCGACGGAAAGTGCCACAGAAAACATACCGCCGATGGTCCCCGCCTCCGGGCAGGGACACAGGTAAGGTTGAAAAGGTGCGGTAAGAGCGCACCGCGCGGGTGGTAACACGCCGTGGCAAGGCAAACCCCGTCCGGAGCAAGGCCAAATAGGGGTGCATTGGTGTGGCCCGCATTGCACCCGGGTAGGCTGCTAGAGGCGTGTGGTGACGCGCGCCCCAGAGGAATGATTGTCCACGACAGAACCCGGCTTACCGGCCGACTCCCCTCATTTTCCCTCCGGGGGCCTCCCGGCCCCCACTTTTCCCCACCGCCCCTTGTCTAAAAAAAGCTCGATGAGCCAAGCTCATGGAGCCTTTTTCGTATCCTGTTTTCAGAAGTGTCCTGCAACCAACTGACAAATATTGAAACCCTTCATGCAAGCCCCGGGTTCCCTCATTCCACCTGTGAAGGTTTTTGTAAGTATTTGTGACGCAAGTATAAATCTTCATGTCCGCGCCGGGCTTTTCCCTTGACACCCCCGCGAGGCCCTACCTATAGTGTAAAAAAGTGGGGAAACGTGGGGACCGGTGGTATGGGTGCGTGCTTTCAGGCACAGGCTCATACGTTCCCGTGACTCCGTCGCCACTCCTGCTGGTGGCGATTCAAAGGGCCCGGGGCTGTCGTGTTTCGAGGGATCACCAACCTGAATCTGGATACCAAGGGGCGTATGGCGATGCCGGCAAGGTATCGTGACCGTCTGATGGAATCCTGTCAGGGGCGTTTGGTGATCACCATTGATCGCGATGGCTGTCTGCTGGTGTATCCGCTGCCCGAGTGGGAGCGGATCGAGGAAGCCCTTGTCTCCCGCCCCAACATGGATCGCAAGACGCGCCGTACGCAGCGTCTGCTCGTCGGTCATGCGACTGAATGCGAGCTGGACGGGCAGGGGCGCATCCTGCTTCCAACGCCCTTGCGCGACTACGCCGGCCTGGAAAAACGTGCCGTGCTCGTGGGCCAAGGCAAGAAATTCGAATTATGGGACGAGGATGCCTGGACACGTTGCCGGGATGCCTGGTTGCAGGAAGAAGATGAAGATGGTGATCCCAGTTCGGCCCTTGAATCCCTCGTCCTTTAATGGGGGCGCGTCCGCCCCCGACAGTCATCGACCCGTTTTGCTGGAAGAGGCCCTGGCAGGGCTTGCGGTGCGGGAGGACGGCATTTATGTGGATGCCACCTTCGGGCGCGGGGGACACAGTGCGGCCATCCTCGAGTGTCTGGGGCCGGCGGGGCGTTTGATCGCGCTGGACCAGGATCCACAGGCGCAGGCCGTGGCCAGCCAGCGTTTGGGCGCCGAACCACGCTTCCAGTTTCTGCGGGGGTCATTCGCCAATCTGTCCGATCTGCTGGAAGGGTGCGGCGTCCTGGGGCGGGTGCAGGGGTTGCTTCTGGACCTGGGGGTTTCTTCGCCCCAGCTCGACGATGCCTCACGGGGGTTCAGTTTCATGAAGGATGGCCCGTTGGACATGCGCATGGATCCGGAACGGGGTGAATCCGCAGCCCGGTGGCTGGCCCGCGCCGAAGAAGGAGACATCGTCAAGGTCTTGCGGGATCTGGGTGAGGAGCGTTTCGCCCGGCGTATTGCCCGGCGTCTGGTGCAGGCCCGTGAGGAGGCCCCCGTGGAGAGGACCGGGCACCTGGCGGAATTGATCAGTGAGGCCGTGCCACGGCACGAGCGCCACAAGCATCCGGCCACACGCAGCTTTCAGGCCATTCGGCTGCATGTGAATCGGGAACTGGAATCCCTGGATGCCTGCCTTGCGCAGATTCCCCAGGTACTGGCCCCGGGTGGGCGCCTGGCGGTCATCAGTTTTCATTCCCTGGAGGATCGTCGTGTCAAACGTTTCATCCGTCGTCAGGTGGAAGGTGAGCCCGTCCCCAGGGGCTTGCCGGTCCGCGACCTGCCCCCCGGCCGTACGCTGCGTCACGTGGGTAAGGCGCAGCGATCCGGCGAGACTGAACTGGCTGTGAACCCAAGGGCTCGCAGTGCCGTGCTGCGTGTTGCCGAGCGTCTGTCGTGAACTGGCAACTCACCGGTCTGGCGATCCTGTTCGTGGCAGTCATGGCCAGCGCCCTGGCCGTGATTCACAGCAAGCATCAAAGCCGGGTGTTGTTCATGGAATGGCAAAGGGAGGTCAACCTGAGGGATGAATTGAATGTGGAGTGGGGGCAGTTGCAGTTGGAACAGAGTACCTGGGCCACCCATGGGCGGATCGAGGAGGCGGCGAGTCAGCGGCTGGACATGCGTCTGCCCGATAGCCGCACGACCGTGATCCTGCTGGAGTGACGATGAAAGAGGAAACCACAGGGGTATCCCGCTGGCGGCGCCTGGTGGTGCTGGGTGCGCTTGTGCTCGGCTTTTCCGCCGTGCTCGCCCGCGGCGTGGATCTGCAGGTGGTGCAGCAGGATTTCCTGCGCGGCGAAGGGGATGCCCGACACCTGCGCGTGGTTTCCCTCCCAGCCCACCGGGGCATGATCATGGATCGCGAGGGTGAACCCCTGGCGGTCAGTACGCCCGTGGATACGGTCTGGGCCAACCCCCAGGAGGTTCTGGAAGAGCCGCAGCGCCTGACGGAGGTGGCCCGGGTGCTGGGTTTGGAGCCGGCCGCTTTGCATCGGCGGGTGTCCGATCGGGCCGATCGTGAATTCGTCTACCTGCGTCGCCACGTGACGCCCGATGTGGGGATGCAGGTATCCGAGTTGAACGTGCCGGGCGTGGCGCTGCAGCGTGAGTACCGTCGCTATTACCCCATGGGAGAGGTGGCTTCCCATGTGCTGGGTTTCACCAATATCGACGACCAGGGGCAGGAGGGTATCGAGCTGGGCTACAACGCATGGCTGACCGGTGAGCCGGGGGCCAAGCGGGTGTTGCGTGATCGCTATGGACGGGTGATCCGTGACGTGGAAAACATCCGGCCGGCGAACCCCGGGCAGGATCTGCGCCTGACCATCGATCAGCGGCTGCAATACCTGGCTTATCGGGAACTCAAGGCGGCGGTGCATGCCCACGGTGCGCGGGCAGGATCAGCCGTCATCCTCGACGCTCATAGTGGCGATGTACTGGCCATGGTCAACCAGCCCTCCTATAACCCTAACAACCGTGACACCCTGCAGGGGGACCGGTTTCGCAACCGTGCCGTCACGGACCTGATCGAGCCAGGGTCCACCATCAAGCCCTTTACCGTGGCCGCTGCCCTCGAGTCGGGGCAGTTTCAGCCAGAAACCCTGCTGGAAACCAGCCCCGGCACCCTGCGTGTGGGGCGACACACCATTCGTGACATTCGCAATTATGGCCTGATCGACCTGTCCACCCTGCTGATCAAGTCTTCCAATGTGGGCGCCAGCAAGCTGGCCATGGCCATCGAGCCCCAGCAGTTGTGGGAGACTCTCTACCAGGTGGGCTTCGGTCGGGCCACCGGCAGCGGTTTCCCCGGGGAGGCCGGTGGCACCCTGCGCGATTTTCTCTATTGGCGCGAAGTGGATCGGGCCACTCTGGCCTTTGGTTACGGGGTGTCCGTATCCGTGCTGCAACTGGCCCGATCCTATGCCGCCATCGCCAATGAAGGGATGATGCCCGAGCCTCGTTTCGTGCAGTCCCAGGACTCCCGTCCGGGGCAACGGGTCATGCATGCCAGCACGGCCCGCACCCTGGTGGACATGCTGGAGGCCGCGGTGTCCCCCGAAGGCACCGGCGTGCGGGCGCGCGTGGAGGGTTACCGGGTGGCGGGCAAGACCGGTACGGTGCGTAAATCCACCGCTGGCGGTTACAGTGAGGGGCGTTACCTGTCCCTGTTCGCCGGCATGGCGCCAGCCAGCAACCCCCGACTCGTGATGGTGGTGATGGTGGACGAGCCCAGTGGCGATCAATACTACGGTGGGCAGGTGGCAGCACCCGTGTTTTCCAATGTGATGCGGGGCGCCCTGCGCCTGATGGACATCCCGCCGGACGACCTGCCCGAGTTGCGTTCCGTGTCCGGCTCCGGCCAGGGGCACCCGGCATGACCCTGCGCGGCGCTTCCCACCCTGCCTGGCGCCTGTCGGAGCTTCTGAATCCGCATGTGAGTGTGCCCGCGGAATGGGATCGAGAGATCACTGGCCTGTGTCTGGACAGTCGCCGGGCTCAACCCGGCGAAGTCTTTTTTGCCCTGGCCGGCCACGACCATCATGGGCTGACCCATGCCGCTGAAGCCATTCGCCAGGGCGTGGCAGCGGTGGTCTGGGAGCCTCTCAAGGGGGGCAGCGCGCCCCACCTGGGGGATGATGTTCCCTTTATTCAGGCACCGGACCTTCGCCGCTACCTGGGCCAGGTGGCGGCACGCTTTCATGGGCATCCGAGCCGATCCATGAAGGTGGTGGGCGTCACGGGTACCGATGGAAAGACCTCGGTGTCGCAGATTCTGGCGGCTGCCCTGGATAGCGAAAGCGCACCCTGCGGAGTGGTGGGAACCCTGGGCTGTGGTCGCTGGGGTGCGTTGCGTGACCCGGGGTTGACCACGCCTGACCCGGTCACCCTGCATCGGTGGCTGGCCGAGTTGAGCGCTCAGGGCATTCGCCAGGTGGTGATGGAGGTCTCCTCCCATGCCCTGGCCCAGCACCGGGTGGCAGGCGTGGACTTCGACCTGGCCATCCTGACCAACCTGGGCCACGATCACCTGGATTATCATGTGACCGCTGCCGCCTATGGCGAGGCCAAGGCCAGGCTGTTCGAATGGCCGGGCCTGAAAACGGCGGTGCTCAATCTGGATGACCCCTTCGGCCAGATGCTGGTCGGTCGCATTGAAGGTCACGTGCCGATTCTCGGCTATGGCCTGCGGCCCGATCCGGCAGGGCGGGATCATCTGCAGGCCTCGGATCTGCACCTCGGGCCCGAGGGTGTGCGTTGTCGGGTGCATACCCCCTGGGGCGACGGCGAACTGGAAACCCGGCTGCTGGGCCGGTTCAACGTGTTGAACCTTCTGGCCGCTCTGGGCGCGTTGCTCACTCTGGACGTCACCCTCTCCGATGCCCTGGAGCGCCTGTCGCGCAGTCCGGTCATCCCCGGGCGTATGGAGTGTTTCCGTGGCAGCCATGGGTCCACGCTCGTGGTGGATTATGCCCATACCCCGGAGGCTCTGACTCAGACTCTTCAGGCGGCGCGGGACCATTGCAGCGGGCATTTGTGGTGCGTGTTCGGCTGCGGGGGCAACCGGGACCGGGGCAAGCGCCCCCTCATGGCCAGGGCCGCCGAGCGGTATGCGGATCACGTGATCCTCACCAGTGACAATCCGCGATGGGAGGATCCCCTCACGATCATTGAGGAAGTGAGTCGTGGCTTTGCTCGCCCCGATGCGGTGCACATCGAGGTGGAAAGGGACGCAGCGATCCGTCATGCCTTCATGCAGGCCGGATCCCGGGATATGGTGCTGGTGGCCGGTAAGGGCCACGAAACCGGACAGGTGGTGGGCAGCGAGGTGCGACCCTACAGCGACCGGGATCTGGCCCTGGCCCTGACCGGGGGTGGCGCATGATGCGGCTCTCGCTTCAAGAAGTGGCGGCCCTGTGTGACGGCAGCCCGAGCGGCGGGAATGTCATCGTGACAGGGGTGTCGACGGATAGCCGCCAGGTATCCGGGGGATCGCTGTTCGTGGCCTTGCAGGGGCCGCGCTTCGATGCCCATGAATTCATTGACGCCTCCCTGCCGGCCGCCGCCGTCATGGTGAATCGTCCCGTGGTGTCCGGGCACCCCCGGATCCGGGTGAAGGATACCCGTCTGGCTCTGGGGGCGCTTGCCGCGGGGTGGCGCCGTCGTTGCCCGGCCGAGGTGGTGGCCCTCACCGGCAGCAATGGCAAGACCACGGTCAAGGAGATGCTGGCCGCCATCCTGCAGCAGGCGGGAGATACCCTGGCGACCCAGGGTAACCTGAACAACGAGATCGGCGTGCCCCTGACCCTGTTGCGTCTCTCCATGGAGCACCGGTTCGCGGTGATTGAGATGGGGGCCAACCACGCGGGGGAGATCGCTGGCCTCACCGCCCTGGCAGGCCCTCGGGTGGCGCTGATCACCAATGCCGGTCCGGCCCATCTGGAGGGCTTTGGCAGTCTGGAAGGCGTGGCCCGCGCCAAGGGCGAGATCTTCCAGGGGCTGGGCACCGACGGGGTGGCAGTGATCAACGCCGATGATGCCTATGCGCCGTTCTGGATGGGCCTGAATGCGGGGCGTCGCACGCTGCTGTTCGGCAGCAGTGAACAGGCACAGGTGCGGGTGGGGCAGGGCGCCGATGGCAAGGCATGGATTCGTCATGAAGGTGCGAGTGTGTGCCTGGACCTGGCCCTGCCGGGGGCTCATAACCGCCTCAATGCCGCCGCCGCCGCCGCCGCGGCCCTGGCGCTGGGTCTGGATCTTGACACCATCGCCGCCGGGCTGGCCTCGCTGGCCCCGGTGCCCGGGCGACTCATGCGGCGCCGCGGACCGCATGGTATCAACATCATTGATGACAGTTACAACGCCAATCCGGCCTCCACCCGGGCTGCCGTGGACATGCTGCTGGACGAGCCCGCGCCCCGGATCCTGGTCCTCGGCGACATGGGTGAGTTGGGGGGGGGCGGCCCCACCTTGCATCGTCAGACCGGTGAATACGCCGCCGCCCGGGGCATTGACCGACTGCTGGCGGTGGGCCCGCTGTGCCGCCACGCGGTGGAAGGTTTCGGGGCAGGCGCTACCCATTTCAAGGATCGGGAGGCCCTGATCCATACCCTGCAAGCAACCTCGGGTGAGGCCGGGACAATCCTGGTCAAGGGATCGCGGGGGCGACGCATGGAGCGCATCGTGGAAGCATTGATCACGCCGGATGAGCGGCAAGAAGAACCATCGGGGAGCCAAGAGCATGCTGCTCATTCTGTTTGAGTATCTGAGCCAGTACTACACCGCACTGAGCGTTTTCCAGTACCTGACCCTGCGTGCCATCCTGGGCGTGCTCACGGCGCTGCTGATCGCCCTTTGGGTCGGGCCCACCATGATCAAGCGCCTGACCCTGTACAAGGTGGGCCAGCATATTCGTGACGATGGCCCCCAGACCCACCTGGGCAAGGCGGGTACGCCCACCATGGGCGGGGCGCTGATCCTGGTGGCTGTGGCCGTCAGTACCCTGCTGTGGAGCGATCTGGGAAACCGCTTTGTCTGGATCGTGCTCATCGTCACCCTCCTGTTTGGGTTAATCGGTGGCATCGACGATTACTTGAAGCTGCGTTACGGCAACAGCCAGGGGCTGTCGGCCCGCAAGAAGTTGCTGTGGCAGTCGGTGGTGGCCTTTGCCACGGCGATCCTGCTTTTCTACACGGCGCAAAACCCCATCGAGACCACCTTGATCATGCCTGTCTTCAAGGATGTGGCCATCGATCTGGGGCTGTGGTTCATCCCCCTGGCCTGGCTGGTGATCGTGGGCTCAAGCAACGCGGTGAACCTCACCGACGGTCTCGATGGCCTGGCCATCATGCCCTGCGTGCTGGTGGCGGGAGCCCTGGGCGTATTTGCCTATGTCTCCGGCCATGTCGTCTTCGCCGACTACCTGGGTATTCCTTACGTGCCTGGCGTGGGGGATCTTGTCGTCTTTTCGGCCGCCCTGGTGGGGGCTGGCATGGGCTTTCTGTGGTTCAACGCCTATCCAGCGCAGGTCTTCATGGGCGATGTGGGTGCCCTGGCCCTGGGGGCGGCCCTGGGGGTGCTGGCGGTGACCACCCGTCAGGAGGTCGTGCTGGTGATCATGGGCGGCGTCTTCGTGGTGGAGACCCTGTCGGTGATTCTGCAGGTGGTCTCCTACAAGCTCACAGGGCGGCGCATCTTTCGCATGGCGCCGCTGCATCATCATTTTGAACTCAAGGGTTGGCCTGAGCCCCGGGTGATTGTCCGTTTCTGGATCATCACCGTGGTGCTGGTGCTCATCGGTCTGGCCACCCTCAAGATCCGCTGATGGCGGTGTGGACGTGACGAAGGCAATGAAGACCTTGATCGTGGGACTGGGCAGCACAGGGTTATCCGTGGCGCGGTATCTGACCGCCCGCGGCGAACCCTTCTGCGTGGCCGACTCCCGCGAGAACCCGCCCGGTGCCGAGGCGCTCAGGGCCCTGGCTCCGGAGGTTTCCCTGTACCGCGGGCCCTTCGACCCTGACCTGTTCGCCGGTTTCGAGCGGCTGGTGGTGAGCCCCGGTGTCAGTGTGCGGGAACCCGCGGTGCGGGCGGCCGTGGCGGCGGGTGCCCGGGTGGAGGGGGACATCGAACTGTTCGCTCAGGCCGCCACGGCTCCCGTGGTGGCCATCACGGGCTCCAACGGCAAGAGCACTGTGACCACCTTGCTGGGCGAGATGGCGCGTGCCACGGGGCGTCGGGTGGCGGTGGGCGGTAACCTGGGTCCCCCGGCCCTGGACCTGCTGAGCAACCCGGAGCCAGATCTGTATGTCCTGGAGTTATCCAGTTTTCAATTGGAGACCACCGACTCGTTGGCCTGTGCCGCAGCGGTGGTGCTCAATGTTTCCGCAGATCATCTGGACCGTTATCGTGACTTGTCCGACTATGCCGAAGCCAAGTCGCGGATCTACCGCCGGGCCCGGGCCGCAGTGATCAACCGGGACGACCCGGTGGTCAGTGCCATGCAGCCGGAGGTCTCCCCGGTGAGCTTTGGTCTGGATGTCCCCGAAACGGGGCAGTTCGGCCTGCATGTGCGCAGCGGCGTGCAATGGCTGTCGCGAGGGGAACAGACCCTGGTGGCCGAATCCACCCTGCGGGTGGCGGGAAGTCATAATATTGCCAATGCCCTGGCGGCCCTGGCCCTGGCCGATGCCGTTGGTCTGCCCCTGGAGACCAGTATCGTGGTGCTGGGGCGCTTCACGGGTCTGCCCCATCGCTGCCAGTGGCTGACCACCTTCCGGGGCGTGAACTGGTACAACGATTCCAAGGGCACCAACCTGGGGTCCACGCTGGCGGCCCTGACCGGTTTGCCCGGTCGCGTGGTGCTGATTGCTGGTGGTCAGGGCAAGGGGCAGGATTTCACCCCGCTGCGCCAGGTGGCCCAGGAGAGGGCCCGGGCGGTGGTGCTCCTGGGGCAGGATGCCGGTGTCATCGAACAGGCCCTGGACGGCGTCGTGCCGGTGGTGCGGGCCCGCGACCTGGATCAGGCCGTGGATGAGGCGGCCCGCCTGGCGCGCCGTAAGGACAGCGTGCTGCTCTCCCCGGCTTGCGCCAGCTTTGACATGTTCCGGGGCTACGAGCACCGCGGCGAGGTGTTCGAGGCGGCGGTGCGGAGGCTGGTGTCATGAAGATGCTGGATCTCCAGGCAAGCCGCGATGTGGGCACCCGTCTGACGGTGGAGATTCACCAGCGCATTGACGTGGGCCTGGCCCTGGTGGTGCTGGCCCTGCTGTCGCTGGGGCTGGTCATGGTGGCATCGGCCTCCGTTGGCATGGCCGAGCCCTTCTATTTTTTCCAACGGCAGGCGATCTTCGTGGCCCTGGGGATGACCGCCGCCTGGGTCCTGTATTCCCTGCGCCTGGCCTACTGGGAGCAGGCGGGTCTGCTGTTACTGATTCTGGTCTATGTGCTGCTGGTGCTGGTGCTGGTGCCGGGTGTGGGCAAGACGGTGAATGGATCCACCCGCTGGATCTCGTTGGGTCTGTTCAACCTGCAGGTATCCGAGGTGGTCAAGCTGCTGATCACGCTGTATCTGGCGGGTTACCTGGTGCGACATGGACGCCAGGTGCGCGAGAGCCTGATGGGCTTTGTCAAACCCATGCTGCTGCTGGCGCTGGTCACCCTACCGCTGTTGATGCAGCCGGACTTCGGGGCTGCGGTGGTGCTCATGGCCATTGGCCTGGGCATGCTCTTTCTGGGGGGTGCCCGTCTGTGGCAGTTCATCCTGCTGCTCGGTGTGGTGAGTGGTGCCATGGCCTACCTGGCGGTGCAGACCCCGTATCGTATTGCCCGCCTCACCGGTTTCATGGACCCCTGGACCGATCCTTTCAACACCGGTTTTCAGCTCACCCAGTCACTGATTGCCATCGGCAGTGGCTCCTGGTTTGGTGTGGGGCTGGGAGGCAGCGTACAGAAGCTGTTCTATCTGCCCGAGGCCCATAACGACTTCCTGTTTGCGGTGATGGCCGAGGAGCTGGGACTGGTGGGTATCTGCGTGGTGGTGGGTCTGTTCGTCTTTCTGATCTGGCGTAGTTTCGCCATCGGTCAGGCGGCCGAGGCGGCGGGCCACCGGTTCGGCGCCTATCTGGCCTACGGCATCGGCATCTGGATCGGGCTGCAGGCCTTCATCAATATGGGAGTGAACATGGGATTGCTGCCCACCAAGGGTTTGACTCTGCCGCTGATGAGTTATGGCGGTAGCTCGATGCTGGTGACCTGTGCCGCCATGGGATTGTTGGCGCGAGTCCATCGGGAAACCGTGGAAAGCGGAGGCTGGCGTCGCCGAAGCCCTCGACGCAAGATCCGACCGGAGGGGCTCGCATGAGTCGGCGTCCCATCCTGATCATGGCCGGTGGCACCGGCGGACATGTCTTTCCGGGGCTGGCGGTGGCGGCCCATCTGCAGGCTCGGGGTGAAGTGGTCTGTTGGTTGGGCACCGCGCACGGTCTGGAGGCCCGATTGGTGCCCGAGGCCGGCATTCCCTTCCACACCCTGCCGGTGAGCGGTCTGCGTGGCAAAGGGCTGGGTACCTGGCTGCTGGCACCCTGGCGGGTCGGTGTGGCCCTCTGGGCCGCCCTTGCCCTGCTCATGCGCCTCAAACCTCGCGCCGTACTGGGTCTGGGTGGTTTTGCCTCCGGCCCGGGCGGCCTGATGGCCGCGGCCCTGGGCCGGCCCCTGGTCATTCATGAACAGAATGCCATCGCGGGTCTGACCAATCGCTGGCTGGCGGGTCGCGCCGACCTGGTGCTCGAGGCCTTTCCTCACACCTTTGCGACCCGCCACGAGGCCATGACCGTGGGAAATCCCGTGCGCGAGCAGATCCTGCATCTGCCGGCACCCGCCGAACGCATGGCGGGTCGGGAGGGGCCGCTGCGCCTGCTGGTGGTGGGCGGTAGTCTGGGTGCCCTGGCCCTGAATACCTGTATGCCCCAGGCGGTAGCGCGGTTGCCCCGGGAGGCACGCCCATTGATCCGTCATCAGGCGGGTGAGCGCACCGTGGAGCAGGCCCGGGCAGCCTATCAGGCTGCCGACGTGGAGGCCCGTGTGGATGCGTTCATCGAGGATATGGCCGAGGCCTACGCCTGGGCCGACGTGGTGATCTGTCGCTCCGGTGCGCTGACCGTTTCCGAGTTGGCCGCTGCCGGCGTGGCCTCGATGCTGGTCCCCTATCCGCATGCGGTGGATGACCATCAGCGCACCAATGGACGCTATCTGGCCGATCCCGGGGCGGCCTGGTTGATCCCGCAAACGCAATTCAATGCCGAGGATCTGGCAGCGAGGCTGCAGGCCATGACTCGCCCGCAGTTGCTGGAGATGGCCGAGAAGGCACGCGCCCTGGCCCATCCCGAAGCGACCCGGCGGGTGGCCGAGGCCTGTCAGGCCCTGGCGCAGGGAGGAGAGGGGCAATGAATGCACCCACTGCCATGATCGGCATGCGTCGCATCCGCCGGATTCACTTTGTGGGCATTGGTGGCTCTGGCATGGGCGGTATCGCCGAGGTGCTGGCCAACCTGGGGTATCAGGTCAGCGGCTCGGATATGGCGGAGAACGCGGTCACCCGGCGCCTGGAAGGGCTTGGGGTGGATGTGCATCAGGGTCATGATGCCGCCCACGTGGCCCATGCCGATGTGCTGGTGATCTCCAGTGCCATCCGTCCGGACAATCCGGAGCTATGTGCAGCCCGTGAGCGGCGCATCCCGGTGGTGGCCCGTGCCGAGATGCTGGCCGAGTTGATGCGTTTTCGTTATGGCATTGCCGTGGCCGGCACCCATGGGAAGACCACCACCACCAGCCTGGTGGCGAGCCTGCTGGCCGAGGGGGGGCTGGACCCCACCTTCGTCATCGGCGGACGCCTCAACAGCACCGCTAGCCATTCCCGCCTGGGGCAGGGCAGTTACCTGGTGGCGGAAGCGGACGAAAGCGATGCCTCTTTCCTGTGTCTGCAACCGATGATTTCCGTGGTCACCAACATTGATGCCGATCATCTGGCAGCTTATGAGGGGGATTTTGGCCGGCTGCGGGATGCCTTTCTGGAGTTCCTGCATCACCTGCCCTTCTATGGTCTGGCGGTGCTGTGCGTGGATGATGGCCATATTCGCCAGTTGATGGACCGTATCGGTCGCCCCATGCTCACCTACGGGGTGGAGCAGCCGGCGGATGTGCGGGCCACACAGCTGCGGGCCAATGGCACCCGCACCCATTTCCTTCTGCACCTGCCGGGTCGGGATGCCGGCTTCCCGGTCACCCTCAACCTGCCCGGGCGTCATAACGTGCTCAATGCCCTGGCCGCCGTGGCCGTGGCCCACGAGTTGGGGGTGGGCGACGAGGCCATCCAGCGAGCGCTGCAGGGGTTTCAGGGGATCGGGCGCCGCTTTCAGGTGTACGGCGAATTGCAGACCGCGAGCGGCCAAGTGCTGTTGGTGGATGACTATGGTCATCATCCCACCGAGGTGGCCGCGACCCTGGCCGCCGCCCGCGCTGCCTGGCCGGATCGCCGCCTGGTGCTGGCGTTTCAGCCTCATCGTTATACCCGTACCCGGGACCTGTTCGAGGATTTCACCGAAACCCTGTCCGAGCCCGATGCGCTGGTCTTGCTGGAGGTCTATCCGGCGGGCGAGGAGCCGATTCAGGGGGCCGACGGCCGCACCCTGGCCCGGGCGATCCGCATGCGCGGACGGGTGGATCCGGTCTTTGTGGATGCCCCGGAGCGCCTGGTGGAGGCCCTCAAGGGTGTCCTCGAGGATGGTGACGTGCTGCTGACCCAGGGGGCCGGCAATGTGGGCGCGCTGTCTGCCAGCCTGCCGCGGGCCCTCGGGGCGACAGGAGGCCTGGAATGACTGCGGGCCATCTGCGAGGCGAACTGCGCATCAATGAATGGATGGCGCGCCACACCTCGTGGCGGGTGGGGGGGCCGGCGGATCGCTGGTATCGCCCTGCCGATGTGGAGGACCTGGGCCGCTTCCTCTCCGGGCTGCGTGCTGGGGAGCCCCTGCTGTGGGTTGGGCTGGGCAGTAATCTGCTGGTGCGTGATGGGGGCGTGCGCGGCACGGTGATCGCCTGCAGTGGCATCATGGATGAACTGGAGATACTGGAAGATGATCGGGTCCGGGCCGGGGCCGGGGTGACCTGCGCCAAGCTGGCCCGGTTCTGCGCCGAGCATGACCGGGTGGGTGGTGAGTTCTTCGCCGGGATCCCCGGCGCCTTGGGGGGTGCCCTGGCCATGAATGCCGGGGCTTGGGGGGATGACACCTGGTCCCATGTACGGGAGGTGGTGACCATCGATCGCCAGGGGCGGATGACGCGGCGTCACGCCTCGGAATACCAGGTGGGTTACCGCTCGGTGCGTGGCCCGGGAGAGGCGGGGTTTGTGGAGGCTGTGCTCCAGTTCCAGGCCGGCGAGGGTGCCCGCAGCCGCCAGCACATCAAGGCGTTGCTGGCCCGGCGCGGCAAGACCCAACCCATCGGCCAACCCTCCTGTGGCTCGGTGTTCCGCAATCCTCCCGGAGATCATGCGGCGCGACTGATCGAGGCCTGCGGGCTCAAGGGTTTTGCCATCGGTGGTGCCCAGGTATCCGAGAAGCATGCCAATTTCATCATTAATACCGGTGGTGCCCGGGCCCAGGACATCGAAGACCTGATGAACCATGTGCGCCAGGCAGTCCAGGCGCATGACGGTGTGGCACTGGAGTCGGAGGTGCGCATCGTCGGTGAACCGCATCGGGAGGCTCGGGCATGAATCATTCGAACGTGGCGGATTTTGGCAAGGTGGCGGTGCTCATGGGCGGCTGGTCCGCGGAGCGGGAGGTCTCACTGCGCAGCGGTGCCGAGGTGCTCAAGGCCCTGCGGTCGGCCGATGTGGACGCCCATGGAGTGGATGTCGGTCGGGACATCCTGGATGTGCTGGCGCGGGACCGCTACGACCGGGCCTTTATCGTCCTGCATGGCCGGGGCGGGGAGGATGGCGTCATCCAGGGGGCATTGGAGGTGCTGGGCCTGCCCTACACCGGCAGCGGCGTGGCTGGCTCGGCCTTGGGCATGGACAAACTGCTGACCAAGCGTCTGTGGCGTGGCACCGGTCTGCCCACGCCGGACTTCCGGGTGCTGGAGCAGGGCTCGGACCCCCAGGCGATCGTTGACGCCCTGGGCCTGCCCCTGATCGTCAAGCCGGCCCTGGAAGGCTCCAGCATTGGCATGTCCAAGGTGGCGCGGCTTGAGGCGCTGGCTCAGGCCCAGAAGACGGCTGCCCGGTGTGGCGGTCCCGTCTTCGCCGAGCGCTGGGTGCGTGGTGCCGAGTACACCGTTGCCATCCTGGACGGACAGGCACTGCCGCTGATCCGGCTGGAGACCCCCCGGGCGTTCTACGACTACGAGGCCAAATATCAATCGGAAGACACCCGCTACCACTGTCCCTGCGAGCTGCCCGCCGAGGAGGAAGAGCGGCTGCGGCGGCTGGCGCTGGATGCCTTCAAGGCGGTGTCCGGTGAGGGCTGGGGCCGGGTGGATCTGATGCTGGATGGACAGGGTGGCGCCTGGCTCATCGAGGTGAACACCGTGCCGGGCATGACGGATCACAGTCTGGTCCCCATGGCCGCACGGGCGGCGGGGCTGGATTTCCAGGCGCTGGTCGTCCGCATTCTGGCCACGACCCTGACGCCGGGAGGGCGGTAATGCAGTGCGCATGCGCAAACGCACCATGGCCCGGCGGCATCAACCGCAACCTCCCTGGTGGCGCCGGCCGTTGCTGCGCCGCGGCCTGCGCCTGGCATGGCTGGGAGGGCTGGTTGTGCTGCTGATGGCGCTTGTGACCCAGGGCGTGGAGCGTCTGCTGCATCCAGAGACCCTGCCAGTGCGCAGCGTGGTGATCGAGGGGGCGTTTCAGTACCTGGATCGCCAGGAGATATCGCAGACCCTGGCGCCCTATGTGGGCGGCGGCTTCTTCAGCCTCGACCTGCGGCCGGTGGAGCAAGCGGTGGAGGCAATGCCCTGGGTGTACGGCGTCTCGGTGCGCCGTGAATGGCCGGATCGCCTGAAGGTTCGGGTGGATGAGCAGGTGCCGGTGGCCGTTTGGGGCGAGGCCGCACTGCTCAATCAGTATGGTGAACTTTTTTACCCTCCGGTGGAGACTCACCCGGAGGGATTGCCCATCCTGAGGGGGCGTGAAGGTCGCGAGCGGCCGCTGATGGAACGTTATCTGGCCGTCCAGGCCCGTCTCGCGGATGTGGGGCTGGAAGTGGCGGGACTCAGGGAGGATGTGCGTCGCTCCTGGGTGATCCGGCTGCAGGATGGCAGTCAGGTGGTCATGGGGCGTGGCATGGATACGGATCGTCTGGATCGTCTGGTGCGCATGTATCCGCGATTGACGGAGCATCGGGATGAGCCCATCAAGCGCATCGACATGCGTTACACCAACGGCATTGCCGTCGCCTGGGAAGAGCCGACGGAGGCATCGGAATGAATGAATTGAAGACATGCATGACCAACAGGCAACAGCGGCAGACAGCGACCGTCCGGGTATGGGAGAAGAATACTTATGTCGAAGCGATCGGATAAGGGAATGATCGTCGGCCTGGATATCGGCACCTCCAAGGTGGAGGCCATCGTTGGCGAGATCACCGATGAGGGTGAGATCGAGATCGTTGGCATCGGTTCGCATCCCTCCCGGGGCCTCAAGAAGGGCGTGGTGGTCAATATCGAGTCCACCGTACAGTCCATTCAGCGGGCCATCGAGGAGGCCGAGTTGATGGCGGGCTGTCAGATCCACTCGGTGTTCACCGGCATTGCCGGGAGTCACGTGAAGAGCCTCAACTCCACCGGTGTGGTGGCCATCAAGGACCAGGAAGTCACGCCGGCGGACGTGGAGCGGGTGATTGATGCCGCACGGGCAGTGGCCATACCGGCGGACCAGCGCATCCTGCATGTGCTGCCCCAGGAATTCATCATCGATGAACAGGAGGGGATTCGCGAGCCGGTGGGCATGTCCGGGGTGCGCCTGGAGGCCAAGGTGCATCTGGTGACGGGCGCCGTGTCTGCAGCCCAGAACATCATCAAGTGTGTCCGCCGCTGTGGTCTGGAGGTGGATGACATCATCCTCGAGCAACTGGCGTCCAGTTACGCCGTGCTCACCGAGGACGAGAAGGAGCTGGGGGTGTGCCTGGTGGATATCGGTGGTGGCACCACCGATATCGCCGTGTTCACCGATGGGGCCATCCGTCACACGGCGGTGATCCCCATTGCCGGGGACCAGGTGACCAACGACATCGCCGTGGCCCTGCGCACGCCCACCCAGTATGCCGAGGACCTGAAGATCAAGTATGCCTGCGCCCTGCGGCAGCTGGCGGATCCGGAGGAGACCATTGAGGTGCCCGGCGTGGGGGACCGCCCGCCGCGCCGGCTTTCGCGTCAGACCCTGGCCGGGGTGGTGGAGCCCCGCTATGAGGAATTGATGTCTCTGGTGCAGTCGGAACTGCGGCGTTCCGGTTGCGAGGAACTGGTGGCCGCGGGCGTGGTGCTGACCGGGGGGTCCTCAAAGATGGAGGGCGTCGCGGAACTGGCCGAAGAGGTGTTCCATATGCCGGTGCGACTGGGATTGCCACATTACGTGACCGGGCTGGTGGATGCGGTTCGCAATCCAGTGCATTCCACCGGGGTGGGTCTGCTGTTGTTTGGTCATGAAAGCCGTCAGGAACGTACCGGCGAAGGGGTGCGTGGCGGTGGCATGAAATCGGTTTGGGCACGCATGCGCAGCTGGTTCCAGGGGAACCTGTGATGCGGGGCTGGGAAGGGAATGGCGAAGAATACACGGGAATGCGGCGACTGGCTGGGTGTGGTCGGGATTCGCAAAATCAATCAGGTTGAATGAACCAATGGGTTCTAGGAGGTAACAGAAATGTTTGAATTGATGGATACCTATCCGCAAAACGCGGTGATCAAGGTCATCGGCGTCGGTGGCGGCGGTGGTAATGCGGTACAGCATATGGTCAACGCTTCCATTGAGGGCGTGGACTTTGTCTGCGCGAATACGGATGCCCAGGCCCTGAAGCGTGTGGATGCCAAAACCCTGCTGCAGATGGGCGCCCATATCACCAAGGGTCTGGGGGCCGGTGCCGATCCCACCGTGGGTCGCGAGGCCGCCCTGGAAGACCGTGAGCGTATCCAGGAGATGATCGATGGGGCCGACATGGTCTTCATCACCGCCGGCATGGGCGGTGGCACGGGGACCGGCGCGGCGCCGGTGGTGGCGCAGATCGCCAAGGAAATGGGGGTGCTGACCGTGGCGGTGGTCACCAAGCCCTTCCCCTTCGAGGGCAAGAAGCGCATGCAGGTCGCTCAGTCGGGCATGGAGAATCTGGCCAAGTATGTGGATTCCCTGATCACCATTCCCAACGACAAGCTGCTCTCGGTGCTGGGCAAGAACGTCACCCTGCTGGATGCCTTCAAGGCGGCCAATGACGTGTTGCTGGGGGCGGTTCAGGGGATCGCTGAATTGATCACCCGTCCGGGCCTGATCAACGTGGACTTCGCCGACGTGCGCACGGTGATGTCGGAGATGGGCATGGCCATGATGGGTACGGGCACCGCCTCCGGTGGTGATCGCGCCCGGGTGGCTGCTGAGGCTGCCATCTCCAGTCCGCTGCTGGAGGATGTGAACCTTTCCGGGGCCCGCGGCATCCTGGTGAATGTGACCGCTGGCATGGACATGTCCATCGGTGAGTTCGAGGAAGTGGGCGCCGCCGTCAAGGAATTTGCCTCCGAAGACGCCACCGTGGTGGTGGGTACGGTGATCGATCCGGACATGAGCGACGAATTGCGCGTGACCCTGGTGGCCACCGGTCTGGGCACCCCCGGGCAGGCCACTCGTCCCACCCGGGAAAAGCCTGCCGTCAAACTGGTGGAGACCCACCAGGTGGCCGCCGCTGGCGGCGGTGCGGCAGCCGCGGCTGTGCAGCAGGGGCAGTCGGAGCTGGAAGTGGTCGATTACGAGAAGCTGGATCGCCCCGCAGTCATGCGCAAGCAGCAAGGCAATGGGGGGTACGATTCTTCCGGTAACACCAATATGGACTACCTGGATATCCCGGCCTTCCTGCGCAAACAGGCTGACTGATCATGGTCTGTGGAGGACGGTGGGTGCCCCGCGTGGTGGGGTACCCACCCCCGCGCGGGCGCCCACCGGGGAGATCGGGCCGATGATCGGCCGTTTATGCTGCACTGCACATTAGATGATGCTGTGCTATAGTCGACTGCTTTTATCGACGCCGGTCCGGCCCTGGCGGGAACGGCAGGGCGCCCTTCGGGGGCTGTCCGACGCTTCGAGGACATCACTGTGATCAGACAACGCACACTCAAGAACACCATCCGGGCCACCGGGGTGGGGCTTCACACCGGGGAGAAGATCTACCTGATGTTGCGCCCGGCCCCGGCAGATACCGGCGTGGTCTTCCGTCGCGTGGATCTGGATCCAGTGGTGGAGATCAAGGCGCACCCCGAGAATGTCGGGGATACCTGCCTCTCCACCACCATGGTGGATGGTCCCGTGCGGGTGTCCACGGTGGAGCATCTGCTCTCTGCGGTGGCAGGTCTGGGTATCGATAACCTTTATGTCGAGGTCAGCGCTGCCGAGGTGCCCATCATGGATGGCAGTGCGGGGCCCTTCGTCTTTCTGATTCAGTCAGCGGGGATCGTCGAACAGAACGCGCCCAAACGCTTCATTCGGATCAAGAAGCCGGTGGAAGTGCGTGAGGATGACAAGTGGGCCCGCTTCGAACCCTTCGATGGCTTCAAGGTCGCCTTCTCCATCGGCTTTGATCACCCGATCTTCAGTGGAGGTATCCAGAGTGCCGAGCTGGATTTTTCCACCACGTCCTTTGTCAAGGAAGTGAGTCGGGCCCGCACCTTCGGTTTCATGCGGGATATCGAGGCCCTGCGCAGCAAGCAGCTGGCCCTGGGGGGCAGTCTGGATAATGCCGTGGTACTCGACGACTTCCGTGTGCTCAACGAAGACGGCCTGCGTTATGAGGATGAGTTCGTGAAGCACAAGATCCTGGATGCCATCGGTGATCTGTACCAGTTGGGCTACAGCCTGATCGGCGCGTTTGAGGGCTACAAGTCAGGTCATGCCTTGAACAATCGCCTGATCCGCCAGCTGATTCACCAGCCGGATGCCTACGAGATCGTGACCTTCGAGGACGAATCCGAGCGCCTGCCCATCTCTTACGCTCAGGCGGCCACCGCCTGACGACTGCTGCATCAACCCTGCGTTGAAAAGCGACGCAGGGTCTGCCTGAGTTCAGGATCCCCCACTGAGTCCGCGGCTCGGGACAGGGCCTCGCGAGCCTCTTCGTTGAGCGGGGGTAACGGCTTGCCGGGGCGCGGTGTAAAGGCTTGCATCACCGGTCGCACGCGGATCTTCACCGACCGGGCGCTGATGCCGTGATAGGCCTTCATCTGCTTGAGGATTTCCCGCTGCATGTAGCGTAGCTGATGCGCCCAGGTGCCGGAGTCCGTCACCAGGATCAATACGCCTTCCTTGATGTTTCCCACCCAGCAATGGTCCCGTAGCCCCGGCGGCAGCAGAGTGCGCACACTCTGAGTCATGGCCTCCAGCCGTCGCGCCTGCTCCAGCATCGTGGGATCGAGATAGGTTCGAGGGGCACGCATGGTGAATGCTCCGAAGCGGGTGTGGGCGTGAATGGTTTCCCTTGAACGGGCTGCTTCGTTATTATCTCAAAGTTTGTCGTTTTGTACGGGATTGTGCCAGGCACATCCCCGCCTTATTCCGGCTCGCGGTTTGGTCGGGTGGTGTCACTCACAAACTCAGGTCGTCATGCAGATCATTCTACTCGCAGGTCAGGGCCAGAACGGTCCGCGTCGTATCCAATGTGCCCGTTGGCAACAGTTTGCTGTGCCCCTGGCCGCCTTGATGGTGGTCGGCGGCCTGCTGCTGTGGGCCGGATACCAGTGGGGAAGCCGTCAGGCTCCTTCGGATGCCATCGTCATTCAGTGGGAACAGGCGTTGGTCGAGCAGCGCCAGCAACTCGCCCAGGCCCGGGATACCACCGAGGCCAGTCTCGACGCCCTCACCATCAGGGTGGCCCGGCTTCAGGCTCAGGCCGCCCGCGTGGACGCCCTGGGGAGCAAGCTGGTGAGCATGGCCGGCCTGGAGGATGGCGAATTCGACTTTGCCGGCTTGCCCGGTATTGGCGGTCCCGAGGATGTCCTGCAGGACACCCGGCGGTCGGATCTGATGCGGGAACTGGACGCCCTGGCCCAGGTTCTGGACGATCGGGAGTCCCAGTTGCGGCTGCTGGATCAGTTGATCCTCTCCGGGCAGTTGCAGGAGGAGGTCACCCCCGCGGGTCGCCCGGTGAAGACGGGCTGGATGTCCTCCGGCTATGGCACCCGCACCGACCCCTTCACCGGCCGCCAGGCCTTTCATCGGGGGGTGGACTTTGCCGCCCGGCCTGGCACCGAAATCATTGCGGTGGCCGGCGGTATCGTGGTGTTTGCCGACGATAACGATGCCTTTGGCAAACTGGTGGAGATCGATCACGGTAACGGCTATGTCACGCGCTATGCCCACAATCGGGATATGCGGGTCTCGGTGGGCGATGCGGTGCGCAAGGGCGACGTGATCGCAACCATGGGCGCCACCGGCCGGGCCACCGGCACCCATGTGCATTTCGAAGTGCTCAAGGATGGTCGTCATACCAATCCTCATCGCTTCATCCAGTCCTCCGGCTAGACAGCCCGGGTGGGCTCATCGGGCGCGGTCCCCGGCCTCCTGCGCCCCGGTGGACGATCAGTTATCATGGCCGAACAAAAACCCAGTCACGCAGCGCGAAACCTTCATGGTCACAACCCTCGTAAGAAAGATCTTCGGCAGTCGTAACGACCGCCTCGTCAAGCGCTATGCCAAAGTGGTGGAGCGCGTCAACGAACGGGAGGAAGAGGTCAAGGCCCTCTCCGAAGAGGCTCTCAAGGCCAAGACCCGGGAATTCCGTGATCGTCTGGCCAAGGATGAGACCCTGGAAGATCTCATGCCCGAGGCCTTCGCCGTGGTGCGCGAAGCCGGTCGGCGGTTCATGGAGATGCGCCATTTCGATGTGCAGCTCATCGGTGGCATGGTGCTCAATGACGGTCGCATCGCCGAGATGCGCACCGGTGAGGGCAAGACCCTGGTGGCCACCCTGGCGGCCTACCTCAATGCCCTGCCCGCCAGGGGCGTGCACGTGATCACGGTGAACGACTACCTGGCCCGCCGGGATGCGGCCTGGATGGGGCGTGTCTATCATGCGCTGGGGCTGTCCGTGGGGGTGATCAATGCCTCTGGTGGCAAGGGTGTGGACAGCGCCTCCTATCTTTTCGATCCCGATTTCCCTGGTAACGACGAGGCGCCGCTGCACCTGCGCCCGGTGACCCGTCGGGAGGCCTATGCGGCTGACATCACCTATGGCACCAACAACGAATATGGTTTCGATTATCTGCGCGATAACATGGCGTTCCGCGCCGAGGATCGGGTACAGCGGGATCTGGCCTACGCCATCGTCGACGAGGTGGACTCCATCCTCATTGACGAGGCCCGCACGCCACTGATCATTTCCGGGCCCACCAGCGAAAACTCCGACCTCTACACCCGGATGAAGGACATTGTTCCTCAATTCATCCCTCAGGAGGACGAGGAGTCCGAGGGTGACTACGTGGTGGACGAGAAGGCGAAGCAGGTCTTTCTGTCCGAGGACGGTCAGGAAAAGGCCGAGCAACTGCTGCTGGAAGCCGGTCTGCTCAAGGAAGGCCAGGGCCTGTTCGATGCCGCCAGCATCCCCGTGCTGCATCACCTGAACGCGGCCCTGCGGGCCCACGCCTTGTTCCAACGGGACGTGCAGTATCTGGTGCGGGACAACAAGGTCCTCATCATTGATGAATTCACTGGCCGGGTGATGACGGGGCGGCGTTGGTCCGATGGTCTGCACCAGGCTGTGGAGGCCAAGGAAGGAGTGCCGATCCAGAACGAGAACCAGACGCTGGCATCCATCACCTTCCAGAACTTCTTCCGCCTCTACGACAAGCTGTCCGGCATGACCGGCACGGCCGATACCGAGGCCTACGAGTTCCAGCATATCTATGCCCTGGAGGTGGTGGTGATCCCCACCAACCGCCCCATGGTGCGCAATGACATGCAGGATCTTGTCTACATGACCCAGCAGGAGAAGTACAAGGCCATCATCGAGGAGATCAAGGACTGCAGGGAACGCAAACAGCCCGTGCTGGTGGGTACCGCCTCAGTGGAGGCCTCGGAGACCCTGGCCAAGCTGCTCAACAAGGAAAAGATCCATCACGAGGTGCTCAACGCCAAACAGCATGAGCGCGAGGCCCATATCATTGCGCAGGCAGGTCGTCCCGGTGCGCTGACCATCGCCACCAACATGGCCGGTCGCGGGACCGACATTGTTCTGGGAGGTAGCCTGGATGCGGAGCTGGAGGGCCTGGGGGAGACGCCGGATCCAGAGCAGGTGAAGAAGATCCGGGCCGATTGGGAAAAGCGCCACGAGGCAGTCCTGGAGGCCGGTGGCCTGCATATCATCGGGTCCGAGCGCCACGAGTCCCGACGTATCGACAACCAGTTACGTGGTCGCGCGGGCCGTCAGGGGGATCCCGGCTCAAGCCGCTTCTTCCTGTCTCTGGAAGACAACCTGATGCGCATCTTTGCCTCCGACCGGGTCAAGGCGGTGATGCAGCGCCTGGGAATGAAGGAAGGCGAGGCCATCGAGAATGCCTGGGTCACCAAGGCCATCGAGAATGCCCAGCGCAAGGTGGAAGGACACAACTTCGATATTCGCAAGAGCCTGCTGGAATACGATGATGTGGCTAACGACCAGCGCCGGGTGGTCTACGAACAGCGCCGGGAGTTGCTGGACTCGGAGGATATTTCCGACACCATCGAGCCCGTGCTCCATGATGTACTCGACCAGACGGTGAGCCAGTATATCCCCCCCGGTTCCATTGAAGAGCAGTGGGATGTTCCCGGCCTTGTCCAGGCCCTGGAGAGCGAGTTCGGTATGAAGCTGGATATTGCCGACTGGCTGGAGAAGGACGATGATCTCCACGAGGAGACCCTGCGGGAGCGCCTGAAAGAGGCATTCCACACGGCACTCAAGGCCAAGGCTGACGTGGTGGGACCGGAAATGATGCGCCGCATCGAGAAGGACGTCATGCTTCAGGTGCTGGACAGCCACTGGAAGGAGCATCTGGCCGCCATGGACTACATGCGCCAGAGCATTGGCCTGCGTGGCTACGCCCAGCGTAACCCCAAGCAGGAGTACAAGAAAGAAGCCTTTGCCATGTTTGAGTCTCTGCTGGAGCGCGTCAAGCATGACGTGGTGTCCATGCTGATGCGGTTGCAGGTGCGTTCCGCCGAGGATGTGGCGGCCCTTGAGGAACAGACGCGCACCACCACCAGGCCCTCGAAGATGCAGTTCCAGCATGCGCAGCCAGGTAGCCCCCTGGGCGAGGAAGAACCGGCGCGTGGTGCCCAGGGCGGCAGCGTTCCTCAGCCGATGGGTCAGGGTGCTCCTCGGGGCGGCGATGCCGGTCAGTCAGAGGATGAGCAGGAACAGCCCTACCGTCGGGAAGAACCCAAGCTGGGGCGCAACGACCCCTGCTGGTGCGGTTCTGGCAAAAAGTACAAGCATTGCCACGGCAAGCTGGATTGAGCCATGGCCGTTCACCTCTTTGAACCCGAGTGCCTGCTGCCCATCGCCGGAGTGCGCCTGTGCGCCGTGGCAGCAGGTATTCGCTACAAGGGCCGCGATGACCTGGTGTTGATGGAGTTGGCGCCCGGTAGTCGCTGTGCTGCTGTCTTCACGCGTAACGCCTTCTGTGCTGCGCCGGTGCATGTGGCGCGGGACCACCTGGCCCGGGAGGCGCCGCGCTATCTGCTGATCAATGCCGGCAATGCCAATGCGGGAACCGGCGCGCCAGGCATGCAGGCAGCGCAGGCCTGCTGCGCCGCCGTGGCCAAGGCGGGTGATACCCAACCGGAGCGTGTGCTGCCTTTCTCCACCGGCGTGATCGGGGAACCCCTGCCCGTGGAGCGTATCGTCGATGCCCTGCCAGCGGCGATGGAAGGACTGAACGCGGAAGGGTGGAAGGGCGCCATGCGCGCTATCATGACCACTGACACGGTGGGCAAGGGGATCAGTGAGCGGGTGGAACTCTCCGGTGGTACGGTTACCCTCACCGGCATTGCCAAGGGCTCCGGCATGGTCCATCCGGACATGGCCACGATGCTGGCCTACGTGGCCACTGATGCGCGGGTGGAATCCGATCAGCTGCAGGCCATGCTGGAGCGATGTACCGATCAGAGTTTCAATGCCATCACCGTGGACGGCGATACCTCCACCAACGATGCCTGCGTCCTGGCTGCCACCGGGGCCTCCGGTGTGGCAGTGGAGAGCGCCGAGGATCGCGGCCTTTTCGAGGCAGCCCTGCTGCGCATCTGCCGCAGCCTGGCTCAGGCCATCGTCAGGGACGGGGAGGGGGCCACCAAGTTCGTCACCGTGCGGGTAACCCGTGCCCGGGATGCCCGGGAGGCGCGCGCTGTTGGCATGACCGTGGCCCAATCGCCATTGGTGAAGACGGCCCTGTTTGCCTCTGATCCCAACTGGGGCCGTATCCTGGCCGCCGTGGGGCGCGCCGGCCTGCCGGCGCTGGACGTGGATGCAGTGACCATCCATCTGGGTGACGTGCGAATCGTTGCCGACGGTGGGCGGGCGCCGGAGTACACTGAGCAGGACGGTCAACGGGTCATGGATCAGGCGGACATCATGATCACCATCGACCTGGGGGGGCGGGGGCATGAGCAGGCCGAAGTGTACACCTGTGACTTCTCTTACGACTACGTGCGCATTAACGCCGAATACCGTTCCTGAACCTCGGGAGAGGGCGCATGGCCACCTGTGACGACCGCTCGCCCCTGCCCGTGGTGGTGGCCGTGATCATGGATGATCAGGGTCGGTGTCTGATCACCCGTCGCCCTCAGGATGTCCACCAGGGGGGGCGCTGGGAGTTTCCAGGAGGGAAGCGGGAGCCAGGGGAGTCCCGCGACCAGGCCCTGACCCGCGAGCTTGCCGAGGAACTGGGCATCACCCCCCTGAGTCATGAACCCTTGATCTGCCTGACCCATGATTACCCGGACCTGCAGGTTCACCTGGATGTGGTCCGGGTGACTGACTTTCAGGGCACCCCCCAGGGCCTGGAAGGTCAGCCCCTGAAATGGGTGCCTGTTCGGGCCCTGGATGCCCGCAATTTCCCAAAGGCCAATCGCTCCATTATCCGGGCCCTGTCCCTGCCGGACCGCTATCTCATCACCCCGGATCACTGGGATCCGGAGCAGTTGCGGGTGCATCTGGAGTGCAGTCTTGGGGACCCCGCCGTGAGTCTGGTGCAACTGCGTGCCCCGCAACTGGACGTTGGGGCCTATGCCGCTCTGGCCGAGGATGCCCTGGCCCTGTGTCGGCGCCAAGGGGTTCGGCTCATGCTCAATGCCGATCCCGCGCTGGCCCGGGAACTGGGAGCGGATGGCGTTCACCTGAATCATCAGCGGCTTTGCGATTGGCGCGGGCGACCGTCCGGGTTGGCCTCCGATTTCCTGATGGCAGCCTCGGTGCATGATGAGGTCTCCATGACGCAGGCCCGACAGGCGGGCTGTGATTTCGTCGTGGTTTCCCCCGTGGCGCCTACCAGGACGCATCCCGGGGTCGCACCGCTGGGCTGGACCCGCTTCGCGTCATTG
The DNA here is from genome assembly GCF_022227565.1 of Ectothiorhodospira sp. 9100. Taxonomy (NCBI): domain Bacteria; kingdom Pseudomonadati; phylum Pseudomonadota; class Gammaproteobacteria; order Chromatiales; family Ectothiorhodospiraceae; genus Ectothiorhodospira; species Ectothiorhodospira sp. 9100. The sequence continues at coordinate 24,059 of NZ_JAJNAN010000005.1, read as the reverse complement.
GCTGACCAGGCCGCCTGTCCGGTTTATGCCCTGGGCGGGATGACCCCCGAGGACATCCCGCGTGCCCGTGCCCATGGGGGGCAGGGGGTGGCCGGTATCCGTGGGGTCTGGCCCGCTTGTTCATCCGACTAGGAGTGTCTGTTCATGAACCTTCGAAATCCTCCTCCGTGGCAGGTTCTGACGGTGATCCTGCTGGTCCTTGGCCTGAGTATCTGGGGCAGCGAAACCTGGTTGCGCCCGATGCTGGACCCTGGCGCCGGGGATCGGGTGCTGCTGGAGATGCCCGAGGGCTGCGAGCTGAATCGTGCAGGCTGCACCGTGGGGCTGGATGGAATGCGCCTGACGCTTCGCGGTCCGGATACCATCCCGCCACTGGAGGACTTTGATCTGATTCTGGAAGCCCAAGGGCCGGTGGAGCCCCTGGAGGTATCCTATATCATGCCGGGCATGGACATGGGCGTGAACCGATTCGCGTTCGGGGCGGGCGATGAAGGCATATGGCATGCCCCATCGGCCCTGCCCGTATGCATGTCAGGGCGCCTGGACTGGCTGGCCCAGGTGCGGTTTGCCTACGAAGGGCGGGAGTATGAGGTGCGGGTTCCGGTGCTGCTCAGTCGCCCGGCACGCGGCACGCAGGACTGAAGCCACGTTGTCCCCTGCGCGCCGTTGCTACAGGGCGCAGCACGTCAGCGAGAACGAGATATCCCCCTGGCACTGCGGGGCCCTTTCGCGCATGTCGCCTGGCTGCAGGAAACGCACATTGAAGCGTTGTCGCCCGGCGCTGATCTCGGGGTAGAAGGAGGCGTTCTGGGGCAGTGCGATGCGGATGATCTGCCAGGGCTGACTGGTGTCCAGGGTCTGTTCGTAGAAACCTTTGCTGGCGGTGAGATTCTGCGGTGCCCCGGCGTTGCGAATGAGTTCCAGAATGAGACCCACAGCCTCGTGAATGTCATCGAAGGGGCGAGCCCATTCCTCCAGCAGTTTGCGGCGTTCGGAGATCGGTCGCATCAGCCAGAAATGGTAGGCGGGTAGGTCAAAGTCGCAGGTGCCTCCGGGAATGGCCACCCGCTGGCGAACACTGTTGAAAAAGTCGTTGCCCTTGACCTGCTGGTCCAGCTGGCCATTGATGGTGTGAATGTTCTCGATCAGTTTGCGTTGTTGATCAATCACCGCCTGCAGGCGCCGCTGATCCACACCAGGATCTTCCTTGAGCCGGCTCAGATTGGTGGTCTGACGCTCCAGTTCCTTCATGAGTTCGCGTTTAAGATCCACCCGGTTGGTCAGGTTGAGTAACTCGATCAGGGTGAGCAGGGCGTTGTGGGTGTCGGGGCCGCCATCGTGCTGCAGGCTGTGCCAGAATCGGTGCATCAATACCTCCAGGCGCATGAACAGGCGCATGCGCTCGTGGAGAGGCTGTTCGTAGATGATGGATCCCTTCACAGGTGCGACCGAAGGCGGATTGTGGACCACATACTCGTTATTTTCCGCTTTGCGGCCGAAATTCACAAACATGTTATCACCTCTGAAGTATGGGGCCGGCCCCGGGGTCGTGGCGGGTCCGCGCTGTTTCAGCGGCCGGTAGACAGGTCCAGATACCGCCGGTGCAGCGCCTCTACCTGGCTTTCAAGGACATCGGGTGCGCTGCTGTTGTCGATGATGTCGTCAGCGGCTGCCAGGCGCTGGGCGCGGGTTGCCTGCGCATCAAGGATCGCCTGAATCTGCTGCGGGGAGACCCTGTCACGCGCACTGGCCCGGGAGCGCTGCAGGTCCTCAGGGCAGTCCACCACGAGCACCCGGTCCACGCGTCCCTGCACGCCCGATTCCACCAGCAAGGGGATCACCAACATGCAGTAAGGGGCGTGAGTTTCTGATTGTTGGCGGTCCATCTCGGCCCAGATCATAGGGTGTAACAGGGATTCCAATCTGTGACGCGCTTGGCTGTTCTGGAAGACCAATTCCCGCAGGGCAGCCCGGTCCAGGTGGCCGTGGGCATCCAGAATGGTATCGCCGAAGGCCTCGCCAAGGCACTTCAGCCCCTCGCTGCCCGGTTCTACCACCTGCCGGGCCACCACGTCCGAGTCAATCAGCCCGGCGCCACGCGCCTGGAACAGGCGTCCGACCGTGGACTTGCCGCTGCCGATGCCTCCGGTCAGGCCGACGGTCAGCATGGGGGGGGGGGCTCCATGGACAGGAGGGGGGGACGCATCAGACCAAGGCCTGCAGATACACCCTGATGATGGCATCTCCCCATAGCAGGGCGATGAAACCGGCGGCGGCCAGGTAGGGGCCGAAGGGGATGGGGATATCACGGTCCCGTCCCCGGGTCACGATCAGGGCGATGCCCACCACTGCGCCGACCAGGGAGGACAGCAGGATGACCAGCGGCAGTACCTGCCAGCCCAGCCAGGCCCCGATCAGGGCGAAGAGCTTGAAGTCCCCATAGCCCATGCCCTCCTTGCCCGTGAGCAGCCGGAAGGCATGGTACACCAGCCACAGGCTGAGATAGCCGGCAATGGCGCCGATGACGCTGCTGGTGGCATCAGTGAACAGGCCGGGCAGGTTGACGATCAGACCGAGCCATAGCATGGGCAGGGTGATCATGTCCGGCAGCAGGGTGGTGCGCAGGTCGATCACCGCCAGGGCGATGAGAGACCAGGTGTACAGCAGGGCGGCGCCAGCGGCCCAGGTGAATCCGAAGTGCCAGACCACCAGCATGGACAGCAACGCCGTGGCCGCCTCCACCAACGGGTACTGGGGTGAGATGCGGGCGCCGCAGGACGAGCAACGCCCCCGCAGGAACAGGTAGCTCAGCACCGGAACGTTTTCCACAGCCTTGATGTGGTGTCCACAATGGGGGCAGCCGGAGCGAGGGACGACCAGATTGTAAGGGCCGGCCACCTCGCCACCGTCTCCGCCTTGCCCCTGGGCCTGCAGCCAGGCCCGGGCCTCGCTCTGCCACTGACGCTCCATCATGATGGGCAACCGATGGATCACTACGTTGAGGAAGCTGCCGATGAGCAGGCTGAACAGCCCGGTCACGGTGAGCAGCAGCCAGGGGGTGTTCGCCATGAGTTCAATCACACCACGGCCCCCAGCTGGAAGATGGGCAGATACATGGCGATCACGAGACCGCCCACCACGACACCCAGGAAGGCCATGATCATGGGCTCCATGAGGCTGGAAAGGCCGTCGACCATGTTGTCCACTTCCTCCTCGTAGAAGTCGGCCACCTTACCGAGCATCTCATCCAGGGAGCCTGATTCCTCGCCGATGGCTACCATCTGCACCACCATGTTGGGGAAGACCCCGGTGTTGCGCATGGCCTGTTGCAGTTGGGTACCCCCGGCCGTTTCGTCACGCATGCGCATCGTGGCCTCGTAATAGAGGGCATTGCCTGTGGCCCCTGCCACCGATTGCATGGCCTCCACCAGCGGCACACCGGCAGAGAACATGGTGGACAAGGTGCGGGCAAAGCGGGCAATGGAGGCCTTGCGCAGCAGTTCCCCAACCACCGGAATCTTCAGGGACCACAGGTCCAGTTGGCGCCTGAAGCCGGGAGATCGTCGCTTACCCTGGACGAAGGCGAATACCGCCAGGGCAATCCCTCCGAAAATTCCCCACCAGTAATTCTGGAAGAAATCGGAAATGCCGATCACGAACTGGGTGAACACGGGGAGGTCGGCGCCGAAGCCCTGGAAGAGATCCTGGAACTGAGGTACCACGAAGATCAGCAGAATGGCCGTGACGATGAAAGCCACCACGATGACCGCTGCCGGGTAGAACATGGCCTTCTTGATCTTGGCCTTGAGCGACTCGGTCTTCTCCTTGTAGGTGGCGATGCGGTCCAGCAGCGTCTCCAGGGCTCCCGATTGTTCACCGGCGCCCACCAGGTTGACCACCAGGTTGTCGAACTGGAGCGGATGCTTGGCCAGGGCGCTGGCGAAGGTGGAGCCCCCCTCCACGTCTGCCTTGATGCGCAGGATGAGTTCCTGCATGGAGGGGTTTTCGTGGCCCCGGCCCACGATCTCGAAGGCCTGCACCAGCGGCACGCCGGCGCTCATCATGGTGGACATCTGTCGCAGGAACACGGCAATGTCCTTGGGCGTGATTTTCTTCTTGCCCCCGAACAGGGGCTTGGGCTTCTTGCGGACCTTGAGGGGATTGATGCCCTGGCGGCGCAGATCTGCCTTGGCCAGGTTCTCATTGATGGCCGTGGTCTCTCCCTTGACCCGGGCTCCCTTCTTGTCCACGCCTTCCCAGACAAACACGGTCATTGTCTCGGCCATGGCTTAATCCTTGGTGATGCGGTTGATTTCTTCAAGGCTGGTGATGCCGGCCTTGACCTTGAGCAGTCCTGAGCGGCGCAGGTCCGGGACGCCTTCCTTATCAGCCTGTTCGGCCAGCTGCATGGCATTCCCCCCTTCCAGGATCAGTCGCTGCATGCCTTCGGAGATGGGCAGCACCTGGTAGATCCCGACGCGACCCTTGTAACCCAGGGTGCAGCGATCGCATCCCACTGGCTTGAACAGCTTGATGCCCTCCTTGACCTCCTGTTCGGTAAATCCCTCCTCCAGCAGCACGTCGTTGGGTACATCGTGGGGCGTTTTGCAATGATTGCACAGGCGTCGTCCCAGCCGTTGGGCAATGATCAGCAGGATGGAGGAGGCGATGTTGTAGGAGGGGACACCCATATTGGCCAGTCGGGTGAGGGTCTGGGGAGCATCGTTGGTGTGCAGGGTGGACAGCACCAGATGGCCTGTTTGAGCCGCCTTGATGGCAATCTCGGCGGTTTCCAGGTCGCGTATCTCCCCTACCATGATGATGTCCGGATCCTGACGCAGAAAGGCCCGCAGGGCGCTGGCGAAGGTGAGGCCCACCTTGGGGTTGACGTTTACCTGATTGACGCCGGGCATGTTGATCTCGGCCGGGTCCTCGGCGGTGGAGATGTTGCGGTCCGCCGTGTTGAGGATGCCCAGGCCCGTATACAGGGAGACCGTCTTGCCGGAGCCGGTGGGGCCGGTGACCAGGATCATGCCATAGGGCTTGCTCAGGGCATTCAGATAGAGTTCCTTCTGATGCGGCTCATAGCCCAGCTCGTCAATACCCAGGAAGGCACTGGTCGGATCCAGGATACGCAGTACCACCTTCTCGCCATACAGCGTGGGGCAGGTGTTCACGCGAAAGTCGATGGCGCGGTTCTTGGAGAGTTGCATCTTGATGCGCCCGTCCTGGGGGATGCGGCGCTCGGAGATGTCCATGCGGGACATGACCTTGATGCGGGCAGTGATGCGGGGTGCCAGGTTGGCGGGCGGATGGGCCACCTCCGAGAGCACTCCGTCCAGGCGAAAGCGCACCCGAAAATTCTTTTCATAGGGCTCGAAATGGACGTCCGAGGCCTTCTTGTTGATGGCATCCAGCAATACCTTGTTGACGAAGCGCACCACCGGCGTGTCGTCGATGTCGCTTTCCGAGACATCCTGCCCCCGATCGTCCTCGTCACCCTTGATTTGCAGATCGTCCAGATCGTCGTCCATGAGGCCTTCCATCATGGCCCCGGAGTCGTTGAGGGCATCCTCGATCAGTTTGACCAGCTTGTCCTGCTCCACCAGCACCGGCTCGGTGGCAATGCCGGTATTGAACTTGATCTCATCCAGGGCCGTGAGGTTCATGGGGTCGGCCAGGCCGACGAACAGGCGGTTGCCGCGCTTGTACAGGGGCAGGGCCTGATGCTGGCGGACCAGCTTTTCATCCATGAGGTTCTTGGGCAGATGATCCCGATCCAGGGTGTCCAGGTCGAATAGCGGGGTGCCAAACTCCTCGCAGGCAGACTGTGCCAGGCCGCGGGCCTGGACCAGGTTCTCGTCCACCAGGTAAGCCACCAGCGGCACACGCTTCTTGCGCGACTGCTCCAGAGCCCGGTTGGCGTCTGCCTCGTTGAGCTGGCCATCCTGGACAAGCCTGCGGGCAAGGCCGCTCAGGGGGATGGAACTGGCTGGTGTGGACATGGGCGACCGTTCAGGCAGAGGGTTGCAAGGGGGTAGTCTCGGGGTAAAGGACGCCAGGCTCAAGCCCCGCGCCGCCTGTGGACCTGTCTTGATCCGTTATGAGTATATGGGCATTCCCCGTTGACGTCATTTCACGATACCGCTCACCGTGGTGTCAGGGGGTCTTCAGACCCAGTCGGTGTAATCGAAAACTCAGTTGGCGCATGCTTAGCCCAAGCCTTTGCGCTGTTTTCTCTCGATCGCCGCCGACCGCCTCCAGGGCCTCCAGAATCACCCGTTTTTCCTCATGGGCCAGGCGTTCCTCCAGTGGCAGCCGACCGGTGTCCGCTGCCGGGGCGGGTGGTTCCGCGGCCCGGGGGAGTTGCAGGTCTTCTGCCTGGATGAGATCCCCGTCGCACAGCGTGGCGGCTCGCTCCAGGATGTTTTCCAGCTCCCGCACATTGCCCGGATAGTGATAACCGGCCAACTGGGTCATGGCTGCCCCACTCAGGCGCCTGGGGGATTCCCCCCAGCGCTCGGCCAACCGCCCAAGGATGTAGTCGGCCAGCCGGGGCAGATCTTCAAGCCGATCGCGCAGGCTGGGTACCTTGAGCTCGATGACATTGAGGCGGTAATACAGGTCCTGGCGAAAGCGGCCGTTTTCCACCTCGGTGGCCAGATCCTTGTGGGAGGCCGAGAGGATGCGTACATCCACGGCGATCTCGCGGGCCGCGCCTACCGGCTTGATGGCCCGTTCCTGGATGGCGCGCAGCAGTTTCACCTGCATGTGCAGGGGCAGTTCCGCGACCTCGTCCAGAAACAGGGTGCCTCCCTGTGCGGCCTGGAACAGGCCCTGCTTGTCGGTGACCGCTCCGGTGAAGCTGCCCTTGATATGCCCGAAGAATTCACTCTCCATGAGCTCGGCGGGGATGGCGCCACAGTTGACGGGCACCAGGGGGCGTTCGGCCCGGGGGCCCAGCCGGTGGATCTCCTGGGCCACACGCTCCTTGCCGCTGCCCGACTCGCCCAGGATGTAAACGGGGGCCTGACTGCGGGCCAGCTTGGCGATGGTGGCCTTGAGCCTGAGCATGGCCGGGGCATTGCCCAGCAGGTTATCGTCCTCCTGGCTGGCCTCGTGGGCCCGGTCGACGCGGGCAGTGGCCGTTGGAGCCGAGAGTTTGAGGGCACTGCTCACCAGGTCCCGCAGTGTGGTGAGGTCGACGGGTTTGGAGACGAAGTCGAAGGCACCGGACTTGAGTGCCTGTACGGCCGTGTCCATGCTGCCATAGGCCGTGATCACCGCCACCGGCAGGCAGGGGTGATGGGCCTGGATGTGTTCCACCAGTTCGATGCCGTCACCGTCGGGCAGACGCATGTCGGTGAGGCACAGATCAAAGGCCTCACTGCCCAGCAGGGCCTTGGCGTCGCGCACCGATCCGACAGAGCGGGTATGCAGTTTCATGCGGCCCAGGGTGATCTCCAGGAGTTCCCGGATGTCCGGCTCATCGTCGATGATCAATACGTGCTGGATGCCCATGGGGTGGATATCGGCTGAGGCTCAAGGGGCCGGTTCGGTCGTGGCGTGTTCGGGCATGGGGAACCGGATGCGAAAACAACTGCCGCCGGTGGGAAGGGGCAGGTATTCCAGTCCGCCTCCATTGTTCTCGCACAGTTCCCGTGCAATGTATAGCCCCAGCCCGGTTCCCTGGTTGCCGGACGTCACGAAGGGTTCGAAGAGCTGACGCGCGATGCCGGGCTTGACCCCGTGGCCCTCGTCGATCACGTCCACCACGGGTTGCCGGGAGATGTCCTGGGTGCCGCCCTGAATGCGGATGCGCGGCGGCTCGCCAGCGCGGGTGCCATAGCGTAAGGCATTCACGCACAGATTCCACAGAACCTGGTGGAGTTGTTCCGGATCGAAATGCCCGCGTGCATCATCGGGCCGGATGGCCACCTGTAGTTGGTCCGGTTCCAGATGGTAATGCCGCCGGAACTCCTCCGTAAACCGTTCCAGCCAGGGCTTGAGGGACAGGGATTCCCCCCGAGGCGAAGCCTGCCGGGAGAGGCCGAGGATGTTCTGGATCAGCGCGTTCATGCGCTGGCTCTGATCCTGGATGATCCCTGCCAGGCGGCGATCTGCCGGGTCCAGGGATTCCGATTCTCCCAGTAGTTGGGCCGCATGGCTGATGGCCCCCAGGGGGTTGCGGATCTCGTGGGCAATACTGGCGGTCAGGCGGCCCAGTGAGGCCAGCTTGATGGCCTGCATCTGCCGATGCAGTTCGGCGGTATCCTCCAGAAAAATCAGGGTCCCCACGGCACGATCCACCCCCAGTCGGGTAAATCGTACCCGCAACTCCGGCCCGTAAGCCCCTGCCTCCAGGGTTTGATGACTTTGGGCACCTGGCTTTGCCAGCCAGTCTTGCAGGGCAGTCTCGATCTGTGGGGATATCTTCTCAAGGTCGCTGGGGTTGTCGGGGCTGGGATTGCCCAGCAACCCCCAGGCCGCTTCGTTGATCAGATGCACATGGCCGGTGTCATTCACGACGATGACACCTGATTGCATGCGCTCGATGATGTGGGCATTGAGTTCGGCCATGTTGGCCAGGTCCACACTGTGACGCTCCGCCCGCGCCTCGCTCTCCCGCACCCGGCGGGACAGCACCAGCCCCAGCAGGGCCGTGGCGAACAGGGCAGCACCCAGCAGCCCCGTCTGGGTCAGCGCCGCGTCCCGGGTGGGGTCGACCAGATAGCCGTGTATCTGCGCCAGCAGCAGAGCGATGGAGCCCAGCGCCGCAAAGAACAGCGCCGGGCGTCCCGGGGCCAGCACACTCAGTCCGACCATGGCCGGAATGGTGAGCATGCCCAGGCCGCTGCTCACGCCGCCGCTGGCGTACATGAGCAGGGTGATGCACAGGGTATCGGTGATGGCCTGGGTGTAGACCTGGATCTCCGCCGAGGGCGTGTACAATCGCGCCGCCGTGCCGAATCCGAAGCTCAGCACCAGGTATAGGGACGCGCACAGCAGAAACAGGCGCGGGTGGGACTGCCCCAGGGTTTCCGGGCCGGTGCCCAGCACCACCAGAGCCACCAGCATCCCGGCAACAAAGAACCGATACAGGCTGAACAGTCGGAGCGCCCGCCAGACATCGTCCATGGGGCGCCGTGTCCAGCCAGAACGGGACAGGCCGAAGAGCTTCATGCCCCGTCAGGCGGGGGCGGCAGGGCGAGGGGAGTCATGCCGCGACGCGTGTTATTCTCGTGTAGACTCTTGAGCAAGTGCCAGATCCCGGTGATCGTTGGAGCAGAAGGCCCGCGGGCCTTCCTTCACCGCTTCATTCTCCGGTACATGCAGGCCACAGTACTCACAACGCAGCATGTGACCGGAACTCACTTGCTGTGGGTGCTTGGGGCGTTTCACGTCCGGTGTTTTAAGCAGCAGTCGGACCACCATGAAGACCAGTACGAAGGCGGCAATCAGGAACAGGATGTTCATGGGTACGGTGATTCGGGTTTGAGTGGTGTATAAAAAGGTACTACATAAAAGGCGTCGGCAGTGAGTATGTGATCAGCCATTCCGGGTCTGACCCTTGATGTGTCGGGCGACCCGCCGGCGAAATTCACCCCTTTGATACTCAGGATCCATGAACCTTCACGAATTTCAGGCCAAGACCCTGTTCAGAGAACACCAGATCCCCGTGCCCGAGGGGATCCCCATTCAGCGTCCCGAGGATGTGGACGAGGCCATGGAGCAACTGGGCGGTGATGCCTGGGTGGTCAAGGCCCAGGTTCATGCGGGTGGCCGGGGCAAGGCCGGTGGGGTCAAGCGGGTGCGGGGGCGCGGCGAGTTGCTGGCGGCCGTGTCGGATCTGCTGGGGACCACCCTGGTGACCCACCAGACCGGCCCCGAAGGTCTGCCGGTCAATACCTTGTTGATGGAGTCCCTTACCGATATCCAGCGGGAGCTCTACGTGAGCCTGCTGGTGGATCGTGGCACCCGCAGGGTGGCGGTGATGGTCTCCGCCGCCGGGGGCATGGATATCGAGGAGGTGGCCGCCAAGACCCCTGAAAGACTGCTTACCCAGTTTGTCGATCCGGCCGCCGGCATCATGCCCTACCAGGGGCGTCGCGCCGCCTTCGCCCTGGGCCTGGAGGGCAAGCAGGTGGGGGCCTTCGTGAAGCTGCTCACCCGGCTGTATCAGCTCTTCGTCGATAGTGACGCCAGTCTGGTGGAGGTCAACCCCCTGGTGGTCACCGGCAACGGCGAGCTCATCGCCCTGGACGCCAAGGTGAACATCGACGACAACGCCCTGTACCGTCGCCCGGCTCTGGCAGACATGCGCGACATCTCCCAGGAGGAGGCACGCGAGGCCCAGGCACGGGAACACGAACTGAACTACGTGCGACTGGATGGCAACATCGGCTGCATGGTCAACGGCGCCGGCCTGGCCATGGCCACCATGGACCTGATCAAGCTCCATGGGGGCGAGCCTGCCAATTTCCTGGACGTGGGAGGCGGCACCACCGCGGCGCGGGTGGCCGAGGCCTTCAAGCTGATCCTCTCCGATGATGCGGTGAAGGCGGTGTTCGTGAACATCTTCGGCGGTATCGTGCGCTGCGATCTGATTGCCGAGGGGATCATCGCGGCGGTCAAGGAAGTGCATATCACCGTCCCGGTGGTGGTGCGGCTGGAAGGCACCAACGTGGAACAGGGGCGCCAACTCCTGGCGGACAGTGGCTTCAACATCATCACCGCACCCAGCCTGACCGAGGGCGCCCAGCAGGTGGTCAAGGCGGCCTCCGAGGCCTGACCGGATCACTCCCATCCCGACGAATCAGCCAGACTCACAAGGGCGGACACGGACTTTTTATGAGCATCCTGATCGACAAGAACACCCGCGTCATCTGCCAGGGCTTTACCGGCAAGCAGGGCACTTTCCATTCGGAGCAGGCCATCGCCTATGGGACCTGCATGGTGGGAGGGGTCACCCCGGGTAAGGGGGGGCAGACTCACCTGGAACTGCCCGTTTTTGACACCGTGCATGATGCGGTCACAGAGGCGGGCGCCCAGGCCACCATGATCTACGTGCCGGCTGCCTTCGCGGCAGACGCCATCCTGGAAGCAGCGGATGCGGGCATCCAGGTCATCGTCTGCATCACCGAAGGCATTCCGGTGCTGGACATGCTTCGCGTTCGAGCGGCCCTGGCGGGCAGTTCAGTGCGCCTCATCGGCCCCAATTGTCCGGGCGTGATCACCCCGGGGGCCTGCAAGATCGGCATCATGCCGGGGCATATTCACGAGCCCGGCCGGGTGGGTATCGTCTCTCGCTCCGGTACCCTGACCTACGAGGCCGTGAAACAGACCACCGACGCTGGCCTGGGGCAGAGTACCTGCGTGGGCATTGGCGGCGACCCCATCCATGGCATGAACTTCGTGGACTGTCTGGAACTGTTCGAGCAGGACCCTCAGACCGAGGGCATCATCATGGTGGGCGAGATCGGTGGCACCGCCGAGGAAGAGGCCGCCGCCTATATCCAGAAACACGTCAGCAAGCCCGTGGTTGCCTACATCGCCGGCGTGACGGCCCCGCCGGGGCGGCGCATGGGCCATGCCGGGGCCATTATCTCCGGGGGCCAGGGTACGGCAGACCAGAAATTTGCGGCCCTGCAGGCGGCTGGCGTGGCCGTGGTCCATTCTCCCGCCGACATGGGCCAGCGCCTCAAGGAATTGCTGGGCTGAGGGCATCGCATCCCGACATGACCCGGGCCCGGGTCCGGGCGACGTTTGCCGTCGCCGGTCCCGGGCCCTTTTCTGTATAGAGACCGCATTGATTCCATGACTCAGACCGTGAAGATCGCCTTGGCCCAGATGAACCTCATGGTGGGCGACGTTGAAGGCAACGCCGAGCGAATCATCCAGGCCGCTTGCCAGGCCCGCGACCGCCATGAGGCTCAGTTGGTTCTGTTCCCCGAGTTGGCCCTGACCGGCTACCCACCGGAAGACCTGCTCATGCGCGGCAGCCTGCTGGACCGAGTTGTGCAGGCCCTGGATGAGGTGGCCGCCCAGGTACGGGGTATCGATGTCCTGTTGGGGGCACCGCTTCGCGACCGCGGCGGCCTATGCAATGCGGCAGTATGGCTGCGGGATGGTCAGGTGCTGGCCCGTTACGACAAGCAGGTCCTCCCCAACTACAGCGTCTTCGATGAAAAACGTTATTTCCGTCCCGGTGATGAAGCCTGCGTGGTGGAAGTGGGTGGACTGCCCATGGGCGTCACCGTCTGCGAGGATATCTGGCAGCCGGAGCCGGCCCAGCGGGCCCGGCAGGCTGGCGCGCGGCTCATCCTCAACATCAATGCCTCGCCCTTCCATCGGGATAAACACCAGGAGCGTCTGGAGGTGCTGCGTACGCGGGTGGCCGAGACCGGGCTGCCCATCGCCTATCTGAACCTGGTGGGCGGGCAGGACGAACTGGTGTTCGACGGCCATTCCATGGCGGTGGATGCCGAGGGCAGCTTGCGCTTGTGCGCCCCTCCCTGGCAGGAGGGCGTGTACCTGCTGGAGGTGCAGCACGATGCCGGAAATATCAGATTTTCCGGTGGGATCGTGGCGCCTCCCCAGCCGCCTGAAGCCAGCCTCTACGACGCCCTGGTGCTGGGGGTGCGTGACTACGTGAACAAGAATGGTTTCAAGGGGGCCGTGCTGGGCCTGTCCGGCGGGATCGACTCGGCCCTGACGCTATGTATTGCCGTGGATGCCCTGGGGCCGGACGCAGTGGAAGCCATCATGATGCCCTATCACTATACCGCCGGCATGAGCCGGGAGGATGCCGCGGCCCAGGCAAAGCTGCTGGGTGTGCGCTTTCGGGAGATTCCCATCGCGCCCATGGTGGAAGCCTTCATGGGTGGTTTGTCGGAGGCGTTTGCCGGCCTGGCCGCCGATACCACCGAGGAGAACATTCAGGCCCGTTGTCGAGGGACCATCCTGATGGCTTTCTCCAACAAGACCGGCCGCATGCTGCTCACCACCGGCAACAAGAGTGAAATGGCCGTGGGCTATGCCACCCTCTACGGGGATATGGCCGGGGGCTTCGCGCCTTTGAAGGATCTTGCCAAGCTCTGGGTGTATCGCCTGGCACGCTACCGCAACCAGCGTGGACCTGCCATCCCGGAGCGGGTGATTGAACGTCCCCCCTCGGCGGAACTGGCCCCCGATCAGTGCGACGAGGACAGCCTCCCACCATACGAGATCCTGGACGCCATCCTGGAGCGTTTTGTGGAGCGGGATGAATCCTTCTCTCGCATTGTCGATGCCGGCTACGACGAGGCAGTGGTCAGGCGGGTGATCGGCCTGGTCCTGCGCAATGAGTACAAACGCCGCCAAGCCCCCCCGGGTGTGCGGGTCACGCCGCGGGCCTTCGGCAAGGATCGGCGCTATCCCATTACATCCGGCTATGGCAGGCTGTTAAGATAACACCCCTGTCATTTCATCCTGACCGCGCCGCGCATCCTGCGGCTCAAACGGAATCCGGAACCCATGAAAAAGATCGAAGCCATCATCAAGCCTTTCAAACTCGAAGACGTGCGCGAAGCCCTCATGGAAATCGGCGTCACCGGGCTGACCGCCACGGAAGTGAAGGGTTTCGGGCGCCAGAAGGGTCATACCGAACTCTATCGTGGCGCCGAATACGTGGTGGACTTCATCCCCAAGGTCAAACTGGAAATCGGCGTCGATGACAGCCTGGTGGACGCCTGTGTGGACGCCATCATCAAGGCCGCCCGCACCGGCAAGATCGGCGACGGCAAGATCTTCGTCACCGACATGGAGCGAGCCATTCGCATCCGCACCGGCGAGGAGAATACCGACGCGTTGTAAGCCCCCTGGGCCAGAGGGCGGCCTTTGGATGCCATCCGGGTCACCTCTGGCGTCGTCGACTTCGGGTACACCGCCCGGGTCGTTCGCGAACGACCCCTACAGGGTCAGGGATTAAAGGGGGCTGTCCCCATTACGGATGGAACGGCCCCCACCCCGATAAAAGGGGTCTGTCCCCATTACGGATGCAGGTGTGCACCGGGGGCGAGGTGTTGTCAGCGGGTGTTCACCGCATGGATGCGGTGGCCAAGCCTACAGGGACGTATTCACGGCGTCCCGCGGACAACACCTCGCCCCCGGTGCACACCGGTCGAAGCCTCCAGTCACCGCCCCCCGTCAACGAGACCCCGCAAACCCGCCCCGAACGAGCCGAAAAGGGGTCTGTCCCCATTTTGGGGGATGCCCCGCCAGTCGGCCCCGCTATCTATCGGTAGGTCATGACCTCATCCAGGCGGCGCCGATGGGAAGCCTCCGGGATCTCCGCCGGATATCCTACACACAACAGTGCCACCGGACGCAGGCCGGACTCGAGCCCGAGCGCGTTGATCACCGCGTCCTCGTCGAAGAAGCCCACCCACGTGGACCCCATCCCGGCAGCCACTACGGCCAGTTGCGCATAGGCGGCAGCGATGGTGGCATCCTGCAGCGCGTACAGCTCCCGCCCACGCTCACCATATTGTTGCTCGGCCCGTGCCGCGTCCGTGCAGAACATCAGGCACACCGGCGCCTGGGCGATGAAGGCCTGATCATGGGCGGCGCTCACCAGGGACTGGCGCAGTGCGGAATCCGTGATGCAGATGATCCGATAGGACTGCAGATCCCCCGCCGAAGGTGCAGTGACGGCAGTCTCCAGAATGGCATGCAGCTTTTCCGGCTCCACGGGCATGTCGGGCTGGTAACTGCGGATGGAATGACGGTGCCTGACGGTCTGAAAGAAATCCCACATCCCGGTTGTCTCCTCGTGCCTGTGCGATGATCGGGCGCCCGACGTCAAACGGGTGCGCTGGTCCCATGTGGCAGGGCTGCCAGTTCGTCGGCCCTGTTCGGGAAATTCTGCCTCAGCACCCGCAGGGCATCCTCGGCCAGATCGTCCATGTCCAACTCCCGGTACGCCCGAACCATGATCTCCAGGGCGTCGGGCACGGCCCCCGAGCCGTCGTAATGCTCCAACACATATCGACCCCGCTGAGCGGCCGCCAGCCAAGCCCCGCGGCGCATGTAGAAGTCGGCCACATGCATCTCGTGGGCTGCCAGCATGTTGCGCAGCCGCACCATGCGCTCGCGTGAATCCTGCGCATAGCGGCTGTCGGGGAAATATTGCAGAAGAGTGCCAAAATCCTCGAAGGCAGTGCGCAGCGGCACCGGGTCACGGCGGGCCTGATCCTGCGGCACCCAGCGATTCAGGAAACTCTGGTCACGTTCATAGTTGGTCAGGCCCCGCAGATAATAGGCGTAGTCCGCATGGGGGTGACGGGGGTTCATCTGCAGGAATCGGTCGATGGCGGCGATGGCCATTTCCGGTTCCTGGGCCTTGTAATAGGCGTAGGCAATCTCCAGCTGCCCCTGCTGGGCGTGTCGACCAAAGGGGAACCGGGCCTCCAGGGTTTCGTAGTGTTCCACGGCCTGGTCATAATTGCCCCGCTCAAGCGCGGCCTTGGCCTCTTCGTAAAGCTGGCTGGCGGACCAGTCCCGCGTCGGGTCCTGGCGCATGGCGCCGCAGCCGGAGATCAGGGCGGCAAGGAGAATCAGAATCAGGGTATTACGAAGAGCGGACATGGGGGCCACGGCGAATCAAGCATCAGCCCCGGAGTATACTAAGGACCCGGGCGGTAAAGCCATCGAAGTGCGTGCGTCCCGGGACCTTCGACACCCACAAGACATGATGTGTGAATCCATGCCCCAGACCACCATTCACCTGGACGCCACCATCCCAACGGATCTGGCGGGAAAACGCCTGGATGCGGTCCTGGCACGCCTGTTCACCGACTATTCCCGCGGTCGCATCCAGCAGTGGATCGAAGCGGGTTGGGTGCGTGTGGATGGTGTGGCACCGCGTATCCGTGATAAGGCCGCCGAAGGCGCCTTGGTGGAGGTGCGCGCCTGTCTGGACGCGCCGGGAGAGGACGCCCCTCAGGATCTGCCCCTGGAGATCGTCCATGAGGACGATTGCCTGATCGTGATCCACAAGCCCGTGGGGTTGGTGGTACATCCTGCGGCCGGCCATCCAAGGGGCACCCTGGTGAATGCCCTGTTGCATCATGCGCCGGAGCTGACGCATCTGCCCCGGGCCGGCATTGTTCATCGCCTGGACAAGGACACCTCGGGTCTGCTGGTGGTGGCCCGCACCCTGGAGGCCCATACTGACCTGGTGCGCCAGTTGCAGGCACGCACGGTGGGTCGGGAATATCTGGCGCTGGTTCAGGGTGAAATGGTGGCCGGTGGCACGGTGGATGAGCCCATCGGCCGTCACCCGGTGGATCGCAAGCGCATGGCCGTGGTGAGTGGGGGGCGACCTGCAGTCACCCATTATCGAGTGGAAGAGCGGCTGGAGGGCTTCACTCTGTTGCGTGTGGGCCTGGAAACCGGCCGTACCCACCAGATCCGCGTACACATGGCCCACCTGCGCCACCCCATCGTGGGAGACCCGGTTTACGGTGGACGACTTCGGCTGCCCGCCGGACTGCCTGACGGCGCCATCGAGACGATCCAGGGCTTCCGTCGTCAGGCCCTGCATGCCACCCGTCTGACCCTGGTGCATCCTGGCAACGGCGATACGGTCTCCTGGGAAGCACCCCTGCCGCAGGATATGGCAGACTTGCTGGCCTGTCTGCAAGGCGGTTGATTGTCTGTCGCCGGAGCCATTTCAT
The DNA here is from genome assembly GCF_022227565.1 of Ectothiorhodospira sp. 9100. Taxonomy (NCBI): domain Bacteria; kingdom Pseudomonadati; phylum Pseudomonadota; class Gammaproteobacteria; order Chromatiales; family Ectothiorhodospiraceae; genus Ectothiorhodospira; species Ectothiorhodospira sp. 9100. The sequence continues at coordinate 7,341 of NZ_JAJNAN010000005.1, read as the reverse complement.
CGAAAAAAACAAGTGACATAATGGCAGGCGCATGATGCGTGTCATGCGCCTTTGATCCTGGGGCCGCCTTATGGAATTTCTGCACGAACGAGACCTGGAGCAAGTCCAGGAATACCTGGAGGAGGGGGATCTTGCCGGCGTGCGCGAGCGCCTGGACGAGATGCGCATACAGGATATTGCCCATGTGCTCATGGAGCTGGAGCCCGACCCCCGCCGGGAGGTGTTTCGTCTGCTGCCGCCCGGTCGTCGGGTGGATGTGTTTTCCTATCTGGACCCCCATCATCAGCTGCAGTTGATCAAGCAGGTGTCCGTGGACGAGGGGCGCTATCTGCTCTCGGAGATGCTACCGGACGATTTGACGGCCTTGCTGGAGGATCTGGACCGGGACCAGGTGCGCAAGTTATTGCGTTTGCTGCCCTTTCGTTCCATCCGTCGGGCACTCAGCCTGCTCGGCTATCCCGAGGACAGTTGCGGACGTCTGATGACCACGGCCGTGGTCAGCGTGCGCCCTGAATGGACCATGGCCCGGGCCCTGGATCATCTGCGTGTGCAGGCCGGGCGGGGCGAGACGGTCAACCTGGTGTACGTGACCGATGACGAGGGGGTGCTGCAGGGCGTGCTGGCCCTGAAGCATTTTCTCAAGCAGCAGACAGAGACTCTGGTCTCTGGCTTGATGACCCGCAACGTCATCTCCATCGACGCCCAACAGCCTCAGGAAGAGGCCCTGCACATCATGCGTCACTACGACCTGCCGGCCCTGCCGGTGGTGGATGAGGATGGCGAGCTGCTGGGTATCATCACCGTGGATGATGTGCTGGACGTGGAGGAAGAGGAAACCACCGAGGATTTCCAGAAGATGGGAAGCGTCGGGGCTCTGAACCTCAGTCTGCGCGATGCCCGACCATGGTTGTTGTACCGCAAGCGGGTGGGCTGGCTGCTCATCCTCGTGGGCCTGAACATTCTGGGGGGTTACATCATCGCCGGGTATGAGCAGTCCATTGAAGCGTTGGTATTGCTGGTGTTCTTCCTGCCTTTGGTGATTGCAGGTGGGGGTAACGCCGGGGCACAGTCCTCCACCCTGATGGTGCGTTCCCTGGCAACCGGAGATGCCAGGCCAGGCGATTGGCTGCGTCTCTGGGGGCGGGAGTTGGCCGTGGCCGGGGCACTGGGTCTGACCATGGGCGCCACCGTCTCCCTGCTGGGGCTCTGGCGCGGTGGGCCGGAGATCGCTCTGATGCTCTCGTTGGCCATGCTCTTGATTGTCATGGTGGGCAGCATGGTCGGGATGATCCTGCCGTTCATCCTGTCTCGCCTGCGACTGGATCCTGCCACCGCCAGTGCTCCGCTGGTCACGTCCATCGCTGATGTGGCCGGTATCACGATTTATTTCGGTTTGGCGGCGGCAATGCTGGGACTGCCGCGCTAGTTGAGGAGCAGGTACGTGGACATGATAGAAACCATCAGCCCGGATGTCTTCAAGGCGCACCTGGAAAATCCGGATCCGGAGGCCCTGGGCACGATGCTGGACGCGTTGCAGGATCAGGACCTGGCGGCGTTGACGGCGCATCTGGAACCGGAGGCCTGGGGTGTGCTGATCCGGCTGTTGCCGGATGACCGTGCCCCGGACGTTTTTTCCTATCTGACTCAGGAGCAGGAGCAGCGCATTCTTCAGGATCTGACTGACGAGGAGACGTCGCAGCTGCTCAGGCGCTCTTCCTATGACGATACGGCTGCGTTGATCGACAGCCTTCCGGATGATCGTGCCCGGGAGGTGATGGATCTGTTGCCGGATCGGCATCAGTGGGTGATCAAGAGCCTGCTGGCCTATCCGGAGGAAAGTGCCGGGCGGCGCATGACGCCGGGGTTTCTTGCGGTTCGCCCCCATTGGACCCTGGAGCAGGCCCTGGATCACTTGCGCCGTGAGTTCGAGGCGAGCGAGACCGTCAATGTGGTGTTCGTCACCGATGGGGAAGGGCGGTTGCTGGGGGCCGTGAAACTCAAGGAGTTGCTGGTGGGTTCTCCGCGGCGTCGAGTGGATACACTGCTGCGCGAGGATGTGGTGCGCGCCCAGACCCGCATGGACCAGGAGAAGGCCGCCAGTCTGATTCGTCATTATGACCTGGAGGTTTTGCCGGTCGTGGACGAACGGGACATCCTCGTCGGCATCATCACCGTGGACGATGTCATGGATGTGGCGACCGAGGAGACCACGGAGGACTTTCTGCGCATGGGGAGTGTGGGCGTGGGGTCCACGGTCACCAGCCTCAGGGACGTGGCGCTGGGGGTGCTTTATCGCAAGCGGGTTGGCTGGCTGCTGATCCTGATCTTTGTGAATATGGTCAGTGGCGCGGCGATCTCACTCTTTGAACAGGCCATCGAGACGGTGGTGGCGCTGGTCTTTTTCCTCCCGCTGGTCATTGCCACAGGGGGGAATGCGGGCACTCAGGCATCAACACTGATGGTGCGTTCGCTGGCCACCGGGGACGTGCAACTCAGGGATGGCCTGAAGCTGTGGGGCAAGGAGTTGTTTGTCTCCATTGCCTTGGGGGGCACTCTGGGCCTGGCGGTCTGGGGGGCGGGCATCTGGCTCGGTGGGCCCCAGGTGGGTCTGGCGGTGGCGATCGCGATGGTGCTGGTGGTGATCGTCGGTAGCATGCTGGGGCTCATGTTGCCCCTGCTGCTGACTCGACTCAACATGGATCCGGCCACTGCCAGCGCGCCGCTGGTCACGTCCATTGCGGACGTGGGGGGTATCCTGGTCTATTTCGGGGTGGCGACGCTGGTGCTGCAACTCAGCGCGTAGCCCTTTGTGTGAGGTGGCAAGGGTGGACAATAGCCCCTCTCCCGCTGGCGGGAGAGGGGAGGGAGGTTGGCTTACATCTCCCGACCGAAGGCTTCCTTGAAGCGGGCCTCGATGTCAGCGCGGCTGGGTGCATGGTTCTGCGGGCCCACCTGTTCGATCTTGATGGCGCCCATCAGGGATGCGATGCGACCGGTGGTTTCCCAGTCCAGGTCGTTCGTCAGACCCCACAGCAGGCCGGCGCGATAGGCGTCGCCGCAGCCGGTCGGGTCTTCAATGCCCTTGATGGGGGCTGCCGGCACGTGGATCTTGCCGTTCTGGGTGTAGATGTCGGACCCCTCGCCGCCGCGGGTGATGATGAGGGTGTCCACGTGGGTGGCCAGTTCCTCATGGCTCCAGCCAGTACGCTCGCTCATCAACTGAGCCTCGTAGTCGTTCAGGGTGACGTAGGTGGCCTGTTCCACAAAGCGGCGCAGGTCGTTGCCGTCGAACATGGGCATGCCCTGGCCCGGATCGAAGATGAACGGGATGCCGGCTTCCACGAACTGCTCGGCGTGCTGGATCATGCCGTCGCGGCCATCGGGGGAGACGATGCCGATCTTCACGCCGCTGGCGTCGCTCACCTTGTTGCGATGGGATTCGCCCATGGCGCCTGGGTGGAAGGCGGTGATCTGGTTGTCGTCCTGGTCCGTGGTGATGAAGGCCTGCCCGGTGTAGTGCTCAGGGACGACAGTGATGTGTTTCTGGGTAATGCCGCACTTGTCCATCCACTCGGCATAGGGATCAAAGTCAGCGCCAACGGTGGCCATGGGCAAGGGGTCGCCGCCCAGGAGCTTCAGGTTGTAGGCGATGTTGCCGGCGCAGCCGCCGAATTCCCGACGCATCCCGGGTACCAGAAAGGACACGTTGATCATGTGGACCTTTTCGGGAAGGATGTGGTTCTTGAAACGGTCGGGAAAGACCATGATGGTGTCGTAGGCGTACGAACCGCAGATAAGAGCAGACATCGGATCTCCTGGCTTGGTTGAATGGGTGACCGACCGTGGGGTCGGCCTGGTGCTCCGGGCGAGCGCCGTGGCCTGTCCGTGAGGCCCGGCGGGAGGCCGGGGTGGCGTGGCTCCTTGGGGAGCCCACGCAGGATCGTGGACAGGCAAGAGAGATGTTGTCAGCCGCCCATGATAGTGGTGTTGGCTCTCAATTGCGAATCGGGGCCGGTGGCGGTATCGTCAAGGGCGGCCTGGAACCGTTTCTGCGTTTGCCGTCAATGAGGAGGGTGACATCCATGAGTGCTGCCTCGACAACCCTGCACCGGCGTCGTCAGACAATGGGAGAGGAAATCGCCAATAGCGTGAGCCATGGGCTTGCCCTGGTGGCGGTGATTGTGGGGATTCCGTTCCTGATTCTGGAGGCGGTGCGTTCGGGGAGTGCAGGTTTTGTGGTCGGGGCGAGTGTGTTTTCGGCCACCATGGTGGTTCTCTATCTGTCTTCCACTCTTTACCACGCCATGCCTCATGGTCGGGTGAAGCGGGCCTTCCGGGTAGTGGATCACTCGGTGATCTTTTTGATGATTGCCGGCACCTATACGCCCTTGACTCTCGGCGTTCTGGGTGGGCCCTGGGGTTGGACATTGTTCGGCCTGGTCTGGGGTCTGGCGGGGCTGGGGGTGTTGCTGAAGGTGTTCAATAGTCTGTCTCACCCCTTTCTGTCCACGGGGTTGTATCTGCTCATGGGCTGGTTGGTGGTGATTGCCATCGTGCCTCTCTTCAAGCTGATGCCCACGCCGGGTTTGATCTGGCTGGTGGCTGGTGGATTGGCTTATACCGGTGGCGTGGTTTTCTATGCGCTGGATCAGCGTGTGCCTTATGCCCATTTCATCTGGCATCTGTTCGTGATCGCGGGGACGGTTTGTCATTATTTCGCGATTCTTTGGTATGGGGCTTGAGTTTGGGTGCCCTCTGTAAGTTCTGTGCTGAGCCTCCGGGTGGGTGGAGCCCCCGGGGGACGCTGTGAATACATCCCTGTAGGCTTGGCCACCGCATCCATGAGGTGAACACCCCCGGGGGGGGGCTCCACCCACCCGGAGGCTTTTGGTTCATGTGGCCTCCGCGGGGCGCTCCCTGTGGGTTTTGTGGTGGGTCTTCGGTTACAGACGCGCCCTTCTCCCTTCTGGGGAGAAGGGCCGGGGATGAGGGGGGAAGCGGGCGCTGTGCCGGTCCTCGCCCCTCACCCCAACCCCTCTCCCCACGGGGGAGAGGGGCTTGGAATGTACATGTCATCACCCGGACTGACTCGCCTCCGTGATGCATGAGCGTTATTGGCGGGCTTCGGTGGGGCAGATCAGAGGGAGGCAGGCGTTGTCCTGGGGCTGGGCATCGGGCGATGCGGTCACGGTTTCCAGGGTGTGCTGGTAGAAGGACTCGTTGGGGGCCATTCGCAGGGCGCAGGTGACGGCCTCGAGGGCCTGGGTGCCGCAGCCGCGGGCATGGAGGACGTGGGCCAGGTTGTTCCAGGCGGCGTGGGCCTCGGGGTCTGTCTGGATGAGTTGCCGGAAGGCCTGTTCAGCGCCGGTGTGGTCCTCGAGGGCGTACAGGGTATTGCCCAGGCCGATCCAGGCCACGGGGTGTTCCGGCCAGTGGCGGGCGGCGGTCTGGTAGGCAGTGGCGGCGGTGTCGAGTTGACCAGTGGCTTCCAGAGCGTTGGCCGCGCGCAGCCAGGGGAGGGGCTGGGCCGTGGTGGGCAATTGGCCGGGCGGCTGAACCACGAAGGCCCAGTAGTCGCCGCGACGCCAGGTGCGCTCGAAGACGGGCATGGGCGTGACATGGCGGCGGATGGTGCCTGATCGCAGGATGATCTCTTCTGCGTCCAGATCGAATCCGATCACCACGGCGTAATGCCAGTAGGGGAAGACGTTGAGGCCCAGGTTCTGGAAGACCAGCACTGGCTGGCCCGCGGCCACTTCCTTGAGGAGTGTTTCCATGTGGGGTTCGATGACGTAGGCCACGAATCCGCGGGCCCTTGCGGAGGCCAGCATTTCGGTCTGCAGGCTGCCTTGCCGTTCGGGTAGGTAGACCTCATCCACCAGGTCGTCGGGCTGAACCATCAGACCACGGGCTCCCAGCACGGTGGCCAGGGCCGCCGGGCCGCATTGATAGAGTTCCTGGGGGTGGAAGGGGGTCTGATCCAGTTCCACCTGACGAGGTATTTCATCGGGAGGCCCACGCAGCAGCTCGTGGGTTTGCAGCGGGGTGGCGCAGCCGTTGAGTAGCAGCACTGCCAGCAGCAGGCACATGAGTCCCACGGGGGTGGTCCACCCCCGCAGCCATCGTCTCGGGTCATGTGTCATGACCGGGGGTGGGTCAGTTCACCGGGCGCACGAAGGGGAAGATGTCGGTGGCGCCGATGGCGTCGGTGATGATGAAGACGATGAAGATCAGTACCACGACGCCCAGTACACTGGCGGAGCCCACAGGCATGTCTTCGATGCGCTCGTTCAGTTCGCGGACTTCCTGGTCGGTCATCCGTGCCACTCGCTGGGCGGCCTCGCTGGGGTCTACGCCCAGGGCGGAGAGTTGTTCGCGCACATCATCCCGCTCCAGGGTGGCCAGCAGTTGTTCCCGGTCTACCTGGGCCTGTTCGGACAGGATGAGTTGATCCGTTCCCACCATGGAGGCGTGCAGGGGCGCAGTGCCGGCCGCCAGCAGGGCGACGATGCAGACCAGGGCGATCAGGCGTTGCACAAGGGGATTTCTTTTCATGATGGTCCTCAAGCGTGGGTGGAGTGTCCATGCATTCTCAGCCGCGCAGTGGCTTTGGTCAAATGTCATTATCCGGGTTGTCATGGTGGGTTGCTGGATGAGTGGGGGCTGTTCGGGATGGCCTGTGGCGCTTGCTGGTGGCATCGTCAGGCGGTGTTTCAACGGATTGGGTGGACAGTTGCGTTGGGGCAGATGTGCACCTAACCTGACCCGGCAACCCATGCGGTGAGTGCCATGAAGCGGGCCTCTTTCAAGGAAATCTTTGGTTGGGCGATGTTCGACTTCGCCAACCAGGCCTATACCTTGCTGATCATCACGGTGATCTTCGGTGATCTGTTCACGCGGGTCATCGTTGGCGATGTTGAGACGGACTATCGTCTGGGTAATTTGCTGTGGAGCATTGCCCTGGCGGTGAGCTACCTGTTGGTCGTGGTGGTGGGGCCAGTGGCAGGCGCAATCATGGATTTTTCCGCTGTTCGCAAGCGCTTTCTGTTTGCCAGCTACGTGCTGACGGTGATCACCACCGGGCTGTTGTACTTCGTGGCCCCGGGGTATGTGTGGTTGGGCATGTTGCTGATCATCTGCTCGAATTTTGCCTACGCCATCGGTGAGTCGTTCATTGCCAGTTTCCTGCCCGAGCTGGGGCCCCGCGAGGAATTGGGATGGATCTCGGGGTTTGGTTGGGCCCTGGGTTATGTGGGTGGGCTGGTGGCGACGGCCTTTGCCTTGGTCATGCTTGGGGAGGTCAGCCAGGAGAATTTTGATCGCATCCGTTGGGTGGGTGCG